>DASTGC010000018.1:0-11282 GCA_035719485.1 Novosphingobium sp. | reverse complement strand
TCGTCGGCTGCCCGCAGGGTCCGGAACATTTCGAGCAGGTTTCCGGCAATGGTGAATTCCGCCACCGGGCCTGCAAATTCGCCGTTGACGATCCGGACGCCACTCGCCCCGCGGCTGTAATCGCCGGTCACCCCGTTGACGCCCTGCCCGATCAGTTCGGTTACGTAGACGCCATCGGCAATGTCCGCGACGAGCTCCGCCGGGGAAACTGGCCCGGCCGCGAGGTGGGTATTGGTCGAACCGATCCCCGGCGCTCCGCCACCGCGGGTGGCATGGCCGGTCGGTCGGCCGCCCAGCTGGCGTGCGGCCGCTGCATTCATCAGCCACCCGTTCAGGCGACCGTTTTCGACCAGCACCCGGCTGGCGGTGGGCAGGCCCTCGCCATCGAATGGCTTGGAGCGCAGGCCGCGGAGTCGCAGTGGCTCGTCGACGATGGAAATAGCCTCGGGAAACAGCTGCTCACCGTCGTGGTCCAGCAGGAAGCTGGCCCGCCGGGCAATCGCGCTGCCCGACATCGCCGAAACCAGGTGGCTGACGAGCGTCCCGCCCACGCGCGGATCGAACACCACCGGCATCTGCCCGCTGGACAACCGTCCCGGGGCGAGGCGGTGCACGGCCCGCCTGCCGGCAAGCGTTCCCACTTCGTCCGCCCCCGGCAGATCATCGAGGTGCCGCGCCGACCGCCAGGCATAGTCCCGCTGCATGCCGCTCCCTTCCCCTGCGACGACGCTTGCGGAAAGGCCATGGCTCGTGGCCTGGTAGCCTCCGACAAATCCGTGGCTGGTGGCCAGGGCGACGATGGTACGGCCGACGCTGGCGCTGCCGCCCTGGCTGTTGGTGACGCCCGGCACTGCCAACGCGGCGGCCTCGATCGCCTCGGCAGCGGCCCGCAGTTCGGCAGGCGAACGCACGACTGGATCGCTGAGTTCGAGTTCGGGCAGGGAGCCGCGCGCGAGCATGTCCTCGGGGGCGAGGGCAGCATAAGGATCTTCGGGAGCGGCACGGGCCATGGCCACCGCGCGAGCGGCAAGCTCATCCAGCGCGGCATCCGTCAGGTCGCTGGTGCCGATGCTCGCCGAGCCCTTGCCGGCAAAGACCCGCAGCGACACATGCTCGCTTTCCGAGCGCTCGAGGTCCTCCAGCTTACCCAAGCGCACGCCGACGCTCTCCGAGGCATCGGCGAGGTAGACCGCGTCGGCGGCATCGGCGCCTGCTCGGCGGGCGCGGTCGATCAGGGCGGCGGCGCGGTCCTGCGCGGCGGAAACATCAAGCATGGCGGCGATCTAGCGATGCCGGCCCGCAAACGAAAGACCATGCCGGGGCAAGTCGCGCAAAAACCGCGCTTTCAGAAGGCGAACAACATTCCAAGCAGCTTCAGCAGCAGGGTCATCGCAACTGGGACGCCGAGCGCAAGGACCCAGAGCGCCAGGCAATCGCGCCGGAAGAGCATCGCCATCTGCGGGCAATGGGCCTTGTCGTCGCTCAGGGCCTGCCAGCGCCGGTCGCAACAGCGGCAGGCCGGTATAATGGCGCCAACCAACAGCACCAGCGCGAAGTAGGGCAGCAGCGACGCGCGCTCGCCCTGCAGGGCACCCATGGTGAAGAATATCTGCAATGCCGTGTACACCAGTAGCGCGTAGGCTACTTGGTTGCTCATGCGCTTGCGCCAGTCTGGCGGAGCCGCGCCGGTCTCCGGGTGCGATCCGATCATGTATCCGCCCTTCCTCTCCAGCAGGCGATTTGGGTCAGTGTAAATCATCGAATCCTGATGCAGGCAAGATCAACCGATTGCGGGGACCTCGCCAGATCGCGGCGGTCACAGGCGCCATGGTCAGGACATGCAGGAAACCTGCCAATTCGTCGCCAAATAGCCGCTCCGGATATTTTGGCCGCTTGAAGAGACTTGAGTGGCAGCCTAAACCGCCGGGAAGATGAGCGACATCGCAGAAACGCCCGCCGCTTCGGCCACCGCCATGCACCCCGTCCCGCAAGGCGGCCTCGAGGTGATCTCGATCGCCAAGAGCTACGACAAGCGCGCCGTGCTCACCGATATCTCGCTGTCGGTCGGCAAGGGCGAGGTGCTCGGCCTGCTCGGCCCGAACGGCGCCGGCAAGACCACCTGCTTCTATTCGATCATGGGGCTGGTCCGGCCCGATTCCGGCCGCATCCTGATGGACGGCGTCGACGTTACCAACCTGCCGATGTACCGCCGGGCGATCCTTGGTCTCGGCTACCTGCCTCAGGAAACCTCTATTTTCCGGGGGATGACGGTCGAACAGAATATCGCCTGCGTGCTCGAACTGGCCGAGCCCGACAAGGACGTGCGGGCTGAAGAACTGGAGCGCCTGCTTTCGGAATTCGGCCTCACACGGTTACGGTCGAGCGCGGCCATGGCGCTCTCGGGCGGTGAACGCCGCCGCTGCGAAATCGCCCGCGCGCTCGCCGCCAAGCCCTCGATCATGCTGCTGGACGAGCCATTTGCCGGCATCGATCCGCTTTCGATCAGCGACATCCGCCATCTCGTGATCGATCTCAAGCAGCGCGGCATCGGCGTGCTCATCACCGATCACAACGTGCGCGAAACGCTCGATATCGTCGACCGTGCCTGCATCATCTATGGCGGTCAGGTACTGTTCGCCGGCAGCCCCGAAGCACTTGTCGCCGACGAGAACGTGCGACGGTTGTACCTCGGCGAAGGCTTCACGCTGTGACGGCAAGCGCCGCGCATGGGCTTCGCCGGGCTCGTCCCAAGCGGCCCCAGCACCACGCCAGCGACTGACCGGTAAATGGCCCTCGGCCCCCGCCTAGACCTTCGCCAGTCCCAGTCGCTGGTAATGACCCCCCAGCTCCAGCAGGCGATAAAGCTGCTGGCGCTGTCCAATCTCGAGATCGAAGCCTTCATCGGCGAGGCGCTGGAGGCCAATCCGCTGCTCGATTTAGACGCGCCCACTGCTGCGGCCGACGATAATGTCCTGCCCGACGAGGTCCGCCGCACCACGCTCGAAAGCTCCCCGGTGGACCAGCTAATCGGTGAAGGGCGGGCAGCAGACGATCGTCCGCTGGACATCGATGCCACCACGCTGGACACCGACCGCGACACGGGGGACTTTGCTGCCCTCGCCGACCGGCCCCTGGCGTCGTCCGGCAGCGACGGGCCCGACATTGCCGAACAGGGCGGTCCTTCGGAAACCCTTGCCGAACACCTGCATGGCCAGGTCGGAGCGCAGGCGCGCGATGCCGGGACCGCATTCATTGCGCATGCTCTCGTCGATCACCTCGACGAGGCGGGCTATCTCACCACTTCGCTACAGGAGTTCGCGGCAGGGCTCGGTATAACCCAGGGCGAAGCCGAGCACGGCCTTGACCTGGTCCAGTCACTTGATCCGACCGGTGTGGGCGCACGCAGCCTGTCGGAATGCCTGGCCTTGCAGGCGCGCGAGGCCGACCGCTACGACCCTTGCATGGCGCGGCTGCTCGACAATCTCGATCTCCTCGCACGCGGCGAACTGGCCCGGCTCAAGCGCATGTGCGGCGTCGACGACGAGGATTTCGCCGGAATGCTGGCGGAATTGCGCGGCTACGATCCCAAGCCGGGCCTGCGCTTTGGCAGCGCCGGGGGTGAACCGGTCGTCCCCGATGTGCTGGTGCGCGCGCGGGCAGATGGCGGTTGGTCGATTGCCATCAACCAGGCTACCCTACCGCGTCTCGTGGTCAACCGCTCCTACTATGTCGAACTGCGAGGCGCCTGCGCCGACAAGGCTTCGCGCGGATGGTTGTCCGACAAGCTGGCCGATGCCAACTGGCTGCTCAAAGCCCTCGACCAGCGCCAGAAGACCATCCTCAAGGTCGCCGCAGAGATCGTTCGCCAGCAGGATGGGTTTTTCCGCCACGGGGTCTCGCATCTCAAGCCGCTCACCCTGCGTGCGGTCGCCGAAACCATCGGCATGCATGAATCGACCGTGAGCCGGGTGACTTCGAACAAGTACCTGAACTGCGCCCGGGGCACGTTCGAACTAAAGTACTTTTTCACCTCGGGCGTCGCCTCCGCCGATGGCGACGGGGCCGTCTCGGCAGAAGCCGTCAAGGCCGCGATCCGCCAGCTGATCGATTCGGAAGATCCGGGCGCGATCCTCTCCGACGATACCCTGGTCGACCTGCTCAAGACGCGCGGCTTCGACCTCGCCCGACGCACGGTGGCCAAGTACCGCGAGGCAATCGGGCTAGGTTCCTCGGTCCAGCGCCGCCGGCAAAAGGCGCTTGCGGCGGTCCGCTAGCCAAGCCCTGACAGGCCTTCTCCGCGCGATCAGCCGCACCACGGCACGGCCCGTCGCAACCCACCAACACTCCAACGGAACGAGTACCGCGTGCTCCCGTTAACCGGGACGCGAGGGGAACCGGCCGGGGCTGCGCGAGGTCGACAGATGTCACTCGCGAACCGGCGTCGCGAAGGAGAAACAACGTGAAATCTTCGGTTCTTTGCCTGATCGCCGCAGCTTCGCTGCCGTTGGGCGCCTGCGCGTCCACCAATTCCGACAGGACCCTGGCCAGTGCCGGCACGGGTGCCGCCGTCGGCGCACTGGGCGGAGCCGCGATCGGCGCCGCTGCCGGCGACGTGCTCGCCGGAGCAGTGATCGGCGCCGCTGTGGGCGGGGTCGCCGGGGCCGTCTGGGCTGACCGCGATGGCGATGGCCGGGTCGACGGCTATGTCCGTGAAGGCCAGTATTTTCCGGGCGTGCCCCAGGGCTACAATCCCAACTACCAGTCGGCCTCGGCCGCTCCCGCATGCCGCTCGGTCGGCGGCACGGCCCTGACCGGTGCCGGGGTTGGCGGGGTCGGCGGGGCAGCCGTCGGCGCGCTTGCCGGCAACGTGCTGGCCGGCGCGGTTGTGGGCGCGGCCGTAGGCGGCCTAGCCGGCGCCGTCTGGGCGGACCACAACAACGACGGATGCGTCGATGGCTACGTGCGAGAAGGCCGCTACTACGAAGGTGCGCCGGTGATCCAACCCACCGACACATACCGCCGCACCGGGGAGCGCGGCTGATTCGATGACCAAGGCCACTGTTTGCCACCGCCGGCGTTCAACCGCTCGCCTGCTGCTGGCGCCGGTGGCCTTCGCCCTTGCACTGGGCCTTGCGCCCGCAGGCCTGCTGCTTGCCGCTCCCGCGCAGGCCCAGCAGGTCGTCCCCCGGGACGACCTGCGCGCCGCACTGGTGGAACAGGCTCCGCGCGAGCTTGCGCCCTTCTATGCGGCGCACGGATGGCAGCCACTGTGGCTTTATGCCGATGGGCGCGTTCGCCGTGCCGCCCTGTTGCTGCTTGGGCAGGTCGAGCAGGCCGGCGCCGACGGCATCAGGCCGTCACGCCTCAGGCCGGGGGAGCTGCGCAAGGCCCTCGACCGGATCGGGAGCGCGGATCCGAAGAACCTGGCCCGCGTCGAGCTTGCCGCGTCGCGGCTATACGTGAACTGGGTCAAGGCTCTGCGCTCCGCGCCCCATGCGTCGATGCAATACGAGAGTGATGCGCTTGCACCCGTGGTGCCGACCACTGCAGCCGCATTGCAAGTCGCAGCAGCAGCGCAGTCTCTCAATGAGCATGTGGAGACGATGGCATGGATGCACCCGTGGTATGCGCTGCTGCGCCAGGCCACGCTCGACCCTGGCCTGAGTGAGAGCCAGCGCCACCACATCGCTCTCAACATGGAACGCCTGCGCGCGCTCCCCGCCTATCCGGCAGACCGCTACGTCCTCGTCGATGCAGCCGGCGCCAAGCTGTGGATGTTCGAACGCGGCAAGCCCGTCGGCTCGATGCGGGTCGTGGTGGGCAAGCCCGACAACCAAACCCCGATGATGGCGGGCTTCATCCGCTATGCCATTCTCAACCCCTACTGGAACGTGCCTGATGACCTCGTCAGCCGGCGCATCGCGTCGAACGTGCGCAACAAGGGGTTCGGATACCTGAAGACCGGCGGCTACGAGGTGCTGCGCGAATGGGGCTCCAGCGAAACGATCAATCCCGCGCTGGTCGATTGGCAGGCGGTCGAGCAGGGGCGCGCGATGGTCCGTGTCCGGCAGCTTCCCGGGCGCAGCAACTTCATGGGCAAGGTCAAGTTCGAGTTCCCCAATCCCCTGGGCATCTACCTCCACGATACGCCCGAGAAGAACCTGTTGCGGCAAGAAACGCGCACCGCGAGCTCGGGCTGTGTCCGGCTCGAGGACGCCCAGCGCCTGGGCCGCTGGCTTTTGGGCAAGCCCTTGCCGCGCAAGGTTTCCACCCCCGAGAAGCGCATGGACCTGCCGGAGCTGGTGCCCGTTTACATCACCTACCTGACCATCTCTCCCGAGCCTTCCGGTACCCTTGCCTTCAATGCCGATCCCTATGGCCGCGATGGCGGAATGACCCATCTGGCGACGCGATGATGGGAACTATCCGGCAACTGGCCCGACTGGGCGCTTGACCATCCGTCCGGCCATCGCCACTTGAAGCATGATGACCGAAACGCCAGACAGCCTCATTCCCTACGATGAAATCGTCCAGGAAGCCCTGCGAGCCGTAGTTGGCAGGGTGCTTGGGCAGGTCCAGGCCAGTGGCGGCATGCTGCCAGGCCACCATCATTTCTACATCACCTTCAAGACCGGCGCGCCCGGTGTCGACATCCCGGCCCAGCTGCGCGAGCGTTTTCCCGACGAGATGACGATCGTCCTGCAGAACAAGTTCTGGGACCTCTCGGTCGAGGAGGATCGATTCTCCGTCGGCCTGTCATTCAACCAGATCCCGGCCAAGCTGCTGATCCCGTTCGCCGCGATTACCGCTTTTGTCGATCCGGCGGTTGATTTCGGCCTCCAGTTCCAGGCGACCATCGGCGATCTTGCCCCCGAACCGCACGAGGATGCCGAAAACGATGCCCCCAACGGGGCGGAACACGACAAGTCTTCCAGCGTTGGCGACGATGGCTCGAACGTGGTGACGGTCGATTTCGGGCGGAAAAAATAGCGGCCAGTCGGCGAAGGCAAAGCACACGATGGGACTTTTGCGCAAGCGATCCAAAGCCGCCGCCAAGGCAGACGCAGCCACCGATGCAGCTGTCGAGGCGGCAAAGCCAAGTCCCAATCCAGCCACCAACCTGCTGATCGCCGACATTGCCCTGCGTGGGGGTGGGGCCCTGCTCAAGCGCGCAGTGGAAACCGGCCTGCTCGGCGCCACTGCCACGGGCAAGGGCAAGGCGAAGGACGTCATGAAGGGCCGCTCGCTCGGGCAGAGCCTTGTCGGCACGGCCATTGCACGGCTGGCGACGCGGTCGGTACCCGGCGCGCTGATTGTCAGCGGCGGGCTGCTGGCCAAGACCCTTTATGACCGCAAGCGCGCCCGCGCGGCCAAGGCTGCCGGCCATGAGAAGCTTGAGGATCTGGCGCGCAAAGGCCGACGCTGACTTCTTACGCGCGGCGGAGAACTCAGCCTGCCCTCTTGATCTGCCCGGCGCCTTTGCGGCAAGGGCAGCCATGGCTTCCGATACCCTCCACCGCCGCGGGCTGATGTTCATCCTGTCCTCGCCTTCCGGTGCGGGCAAGACCACCATCGCCCGCCGCCTGCTGACCGAGGACCGCGATATTGCCATGTCGGTCTCGGCGACGACACGGCCGATGCGGTCCGGCGAGGTCGACGGCAAGGACTACCATTTCGTCACCCAGGCCGAGTTTGACCGCATGGTCGAACAGAACGAGTTCTACGAGTGGGCCCAGGTGTTTGGCCACTGCTACGGAACCCCCAAGAGCCACATCCGGGCCGGCCTCAAGGAAGGCCAGGATTTCCTGTTCGACATTGACTGGCAGGGCACGCAGCAGCTCTACCAGAAGGCGGAGCGTGACGTCGTGCGGGTCTTCATCCTGCCGCCGAGCCTCGCCGAACTGCAGCGCCGGCTCATCGGTCGCGGGACCGACAGCGCCGAGGTGATCGCCGCGCGCATGGCCCGCGCCCAGGCCGAGATCAGCCATTGGGACGGCTATGACTACGTCGTGGTCAACGACGATGTCGAAATCTGCTTCGGCAAGGTCCGGGAGATTCTCGAGGCCGAACGGATGCGCCGCACCCGCCAGACCGGCCTTATCGATTTCGTCCGAGAACTGACACGTTCCTGAGTTGATGAGGACAGCCCTTCCGGACTTTCCTCTGCGGCACCTGTCCGCTCCCCAGAAACAACTGTGCTTGCCCCTTGCGTCTACAGGCGATAGGCGGCGCGGCTGAATTACCCCTCCCAGGGAGACGTTCCATGTCCGACCTTTCCGCCAAGATCGAAGCCGCCTTCGACGCGCGCGACACCGTCACTCCGGCAAGCGCGGATGTCCGCGCAATTGTCGATCAGGCGCTCGACCTGCTGGATTCGGGCGCCGCGCGGGTTGCCGAGCCGGACGGCAATGGCGGATGGAAGGTCAACCAGTGGTTGAAGAAAGCCGTGCTGCTCTCGTTCCGCCTGAACGACAACGACATCATGGACCTCGGCTCCGCCGGCGCTCCGGCCTTCGACAAGGTGCCGCTCAAGTTCACCGCCTGGAATGCCGCGCGCTTCCGCGAGGCCGGCATTCGCGTCGTGCCAGGGGCCGTCGTGCGCCGCAGCGCCTTCATTTCCAAAGGCGTGGTGCTGATGCCGAGCTTCGTGAACCTCGGCGCCTATGTCGGCGAGGGCACGATGGTCGATACCTGGGCAACGGTTGGTTCCTGCGCGCAGATCGGGCGCAACTGCCATCTCTCCGGCGGCGCCGGGATCGGCGGGGTGCTTGAACCGCTCCAGGCAAATCCGGTGGTCATTGAAGACAACTGCTTCGTCGGCGCCCGCGCCGAGGTGGCCGAAGGCGTCCATGTTGGGGAAGGTTCGGTGCTCTCGATGGGTGTATACCTCGGCGCCTCGACCAAAATCGTCGATCGGGCGACCGGGCAGGTCCACATCGGCCGGGTCCCCCCGTATTCGGTGGTTGTACCGGGGGCACTCCCGGGCAAGCCGCTGCCCGACGGCACTCCCGGCCCCTCGCTCTACTGTGCAGTGATCGTGAAGACGGTCGATGCCCAGACCCGCTCCAAGACCGGCATCAACGAACTGCTGCGGGACTGAGTTGGCGAGCGGGAGCGCCGCGCTGTTTCCCGGACGCTCCCCAAAGGCCAGCGGAACAAGGCTCCGGCTCCGGCGTAGATTCGGCTGACACAAGCCGAAAATCGGAGCATCCCCATGGAACGCCGCGGCGAAGAAATTCACCTCAACACCGACGAGGCTCGCTCCGGCGAAACCTCCAATGTTGTCCGCTATGTCTTGCTGATCGCTCTTTCCCTGGCGATCGTAGCCCTGTCCATCATCTGGATCACCGGCGCCGCGACAAGTCCACAGGGAGATCGCACCGGGGTGGTGACCAACCAGGCCACCCCGCGCACCTGAGGAGACAGCCATGCCAGCAAAATCGAAAGCGCAGCAAAAGGCCGCGGGAGCGGCGCTCTCCGCCAAGCGCGGTGAATCGCCCAAGAGCAAGCTGAAGGGCGCATCGAAGCAGATGGAAGCGTCGATGAGCGAACGGCAACTCGAGGAGTTCGCTGAGACCAAGCGCAAGGGCCTGCCCGAGCACAAGGACTGACCTACGATGATCGGGGGCTTCGGCCGGTTCGTGACGGCCCAGGCCAGCACCTGGGAGGGCGCCTTGGCCGAACTGCGCGCCGGAGCCAAGCTCGGTCACTGGATGTGGTTCGTCTTCCCCCAGCTAAGTGGCCTTGGCCTCAGCCCCACTGCCCGCCATTACGCAATCGCCAACATGGCGGAGGCCCGGGCTTATCTTGCCCATCCCGTCCTTGGCCGACGCCTGCTCGAGGGAACCCGGGCGCTGCTCGACCATGCCGGGCGCGCACCCGCCGCCATCCTCGGAGCCACCGATGCGATGAAGCTGCGTAGTTCGCTTACACTGTTCGAGGCAGCCGGAGGCGATCGCCTCTTCGGCGAAGCGCTTGACGCCTTCTTCTCGGGCGAGCGTGATCCTCTCACCCTGGCCCTGCTCCGCCGCTGAGCGGGATGCGCCGGCTCAGAACGCCGTCGCGCTTTCGATAGGTGGATCGTCGCGATGGGCCCGGGCATATTCGTCCGCCGCCTTCAGCACGCGCATGATGTTGCCGCTGGCGATCTTGCGTAGGTCAGCCGCGCCATAACCGCGCCGCGCGAGCGCAGCGAACAGGTTGGGATAGCCCGAAACGTCGTCCATACCGTCAGTGGTCGTGTCCATCCCGTCGAAATCGCCACCGATGCCGACGTGATCGATCCCCGCCACTTTCACGATGTGGTCGATATGGTCTGCCAGTTCGGCCAGCGTCGCCCGGGGTCGCGGATGGGCCTGCTCCCAGGCGCCGAGTTCGGACTTCGCCTTGTCGGGGGCATCGACGTAGAGCGAAGCCAGCCGGGCCCGCTGGGCCGTTCGGTCAAGCTCCCATGCGCGGACAGAATTGCTGACATAGGCCGGGAGAGTCACGACCATGACGATGCCGCCGTTCGCCTTTAGCCGCGCCAGGACATCGTCGGGCACGTTGCGGGGATGATCGGCCACCGCTCGCGCGCCCGAATGGCTGAAGATGACCGGCGCACGGGCCACGTCGAGCGCGGCATTCATCGTCTGGGCGCTGACATGGCTGAGGTCGACCAGCATGCCGATACGCTGCATTTCGCGCACAACATCCTTGCCGAAGGGCGTGAGCCCGCCATGCTGCGGGGCATCGGTCGCGCTGTCGGCCCAGGCGGTCGTCTTGTAGTGGGTCAGTGTCATGTAGCGCACGCCGAGCTCGCGGAACTGGCGCAACACACCCAGCGAATTGCCAATTGCATACCCCCCCTCCATGCCCAGCAGCGACGCGATCCGCCCCGCCTTCCAGGCAGCGGACACGCCAGCCGCGTCGGTCGCATACTGCAGCTCTTCCGGGTTGGCGGCGATCAGCCGCTTCATCACATCGATCTGCTCCATGACGGCCTGCACGGCCTGCTGGTCGTTCAGCGAGGCGGGGACGAAGACCGACCAGAACTGTGCGCCGACCTTGCCGCGACGCAGTCTGGCAAGATCGGTGTGCATCGCAACGCGGTCGCGAGCCGGGTCAGCCGTCTGGGTGGTATCGCGGAAATCGAAGCCCTGGAGAATGTCCTTGCGACGATCGCGCAGCTGCTCGGGAACATCGTTGTGGCCGTCCCAGACCGGTGCGGTCTTTAGGGCCGCCGCGGCTACCTGCTCGGGCGAAGCGTCAGCCAGCGCAGGTGCGGCAGCCAATCCGAGTGC
>DASTGC010000017.1:0-9576 GCA_035719485.1 Novosphingobium sp. | reverse complement strand
GGGGCGACCTTGGAGAGGCATGGTACCTTGCGGCTGAGCCGGTCGATGTCGGCCATGGTGAAGTCCACGCCGGCTTCATGCGCGGCGGCGAGGAGATGGAGCACGGTATTGGTGGAGCCGCCCATCGCGATGTCGAGGCTCATCGCGTTTTCGAAGGCCTCGAAGCTGGCGATGGCGCGGGGAAGCACCGAGGCATCGTCCTGCTCGTAGTAGCGCTTGCACAGGTCGACCACGAGGCGGCCCGCTTCGAGGAACAGGCGCTTGCGGTCGCCATGGGTGGCGAGCGTCGAGCCATTGCCGGGTAGCGAGAGGCCCAGCGCTTCAGTCAGGCAGTTCATCGAGTTGGCGGTGAACATACCCGAGCAGGAGCCGCAGGTGGGGCAGGCCGAGCGTTCGATCGTCTGCACTTCCTCGTCGGTATAGCTCTCGTCTGCCGCAGCGATCATCGCATCGATCAGGTCCAGCGCGTGTTCCTTGCCCTTGAGGATCACCTTGCCGGCCTCCATCGGGCCGCCAGAGACGAAGACGCAGGGAATGTTGATGCGCATGGCGGCCATCAGCATGCCGGGCGTGATCTTGTCGCAGTTGGAGATGCAGACCATGGCGTCGGCGCAATGGGCGTTGACCATGTACTCCACCGAATCCGCGATGAGATCACGGCTGGGGAGCGAATAGAGCATACCGTCGTGGCCCATGGCGATGCCGTCATCGACCGCTATGGTGTTGAATTCCTTGGCGACGCCGCCCGCCGCCTCGATTTCGCGGGCGACCATCTGGCCTAGGTCCTTGAGGTGGACGTGGCCGGGCACGAACTGGGTGAACGAGTTCACCACGGCAATGATCGGCTTGCCGAAATCGGAATCCTTCATCCCCGTCGCACGCCACAGGCCGCGCGCGCCGGCCATGTTGCGGCCGTGGGTGGTGGTGCGGGAACGATAGGCGGGCATGGTCGGCTCCGGTCACGGGACTTGGGGGATATGGACATGGCCCCCTAGATCAGCAAGGCGCCAAGGTCGACCCCAAAGCCAGGTTCAAGCCAGTTGCATCGCCACTGCACCAGCAATGCGCGCCAGCCGCTCCGCCCAGAGGGACTGACCCGCCAAATGGTCAATCTCGTCCTGCCGGATCTCGATACCGAGATAGGACCGTCCCTCCGCCTCCGCGTGCCGGTTCATGGTGTAGTTGAGCTCGACACCCGAATAGGGCTGCTGGTCACCCACGCAGAGGCCTTCCGCTTCGAGCAGGGGAATGGCGAGGCGGGCGGCGCGGTCGTCCTGGTTGTAGAGCACGCCCACCTGCCACGGGCGCGGCTTGTCGCAAGTGCGCAGCGCCGGCGTGAAGGAGTGAAGCGAGAGGATCAGCGCAGGTGGGCATTCGCCCAGCACCCCATTAAGGGCCTGGTGGTAAGGCGAATGGAAGCGGGCGATCCGCTGCGCGCGACCGGCGGCGTCGAGATGGTTGCCGGGGATATCATGGCCATCGCTGAAACGGGGCACGGCGCCGGGAGCCTCCTCGTTGCGGTTCACGTCGCAGACGAGGCGACTGAAGGCGCACTGGAAGGCGGCGGTGCCGGGGCGCCGGGCCATGAGCGCACCGACTTCGGCCACGCCGATGTCGATCGCCATATGCTGATTGAGCAGCTCCGGATCGATACCTAGGGTGATGTCGCCGGGGACGTGATTGGAGGCGTGGTCCGATACGATGAGGATGCCGCCGAAGTGCGGCTGGCCGATCAGGCGAAAAACTTCCGGCATGTTCAACTTCCGTTCGCCTCGAATGACGTCGAGAGGCGCTGGCGCTGTCGTGTCTCGACTTCGCTCGACACGGACGGGAAGCATCTAGCGCAATCTGCCCATCAGTTTCCACCACCCGTGCGGCATGGCTGAAGCAGCGGCATCGCGTTCTACCTCGCTGGCATAAAGCGCAAAGCAGGTGGCACCAGATCCGGACATGCGGGCTAGCCAGGGGCTCGTCCGGCGCAGGGCAGCAAGGACTTCCGCAATCACCGGGCATTGGGCAATGGCGGGCGCTTCGAGATCGTTGCGGCCGGCGAGCGCAATATCGCGGGCGCTGCCGGTGGGGAGCGGGCCGTGGTCCGCGCCGTCCCAGGCCTTGAACACCGGGCCGGTGGCGAGCGGGACGCGTGGGTTCACCAACAGGACCGGGGTGCCGGCGAGATCGGTGGGGCCGGATTGCAGCTCGGTGCCGGTGCCCCGCCCGATGCAGGTTTCGCTGCGGACGCAGGCAGGGACGTCAGCTCCAAGGCGGGCCGCGCGCTGCTGCCAATCGTCGGGCCAGCCGTGACTGCGTTCGATCAGCCGGAAAACTGCTCCGGCATCTGCCGAGCCGCCGCCGAGGCCGGCGGCGACAGGCAGGCCCTTTTCAAGCGTGATCGCCATAGCTTCGGCGCGGGGCAGCGCCGTAAGCGCGTGCATGACGATGTTGTCGAACGGATTGGTCAGGGCACTGGCGAATTCGCCGAGAACGTGGAGCTCATCCAGGGCGGCGGGACGCGCAGTAAGGATGTCTCCGGCATCGACGAAGGCGAACAGGGTTTCCAGTTCATGGTACCCATCGGACCGCCGCCCGCGAACGTGAAGCGCCAGGTTGAGCTTGGCGTAGGCGATTTCGTGGAGGCTCACCGATCTCCCCCCGGTGGGGGAGGATCGGGCTCACATATTCGGATAGTTCGGGCCACCGCCGCCTTCCGGTGTCACCCATTCGATGTTCTGGGTGGGGTCCTTGATGTCGCAGGTCTTGCAGTGGACGCAGTTCTGCGCGTTGATCTGGAGGCGCGGGCCGCTGCCATCGGGATCGACGTATTCGTAGACGCCTGCCGGGCAGTAGCGCTGCTCCGGCCCCGCGTAGACCGGCAGGTTGACGCGGGTGGGCACGGTCGGGTCCTTGAGGCGCAGGTGACAGGGCTGCTCTTCCTCGTGGTTGGTGAACGAGTAGGACACGCTTGTAAGGCGATCGAAGCTGATCACGCCATCCGGCTTGGGATAGGCGATCGGCTTGTAGAGATCGGCCCGCCCGGTGGCGGAGGCATCGGTGTGGTGCTTCATCGGCCCTGCCACGCCGAAGCCGAACAGGGTCCGCAGCCACATGTCGGCGCCGGCGAGGACCGTGCCAATCTCGCCGCCGAACTTGGCGACCAGCGGCTCGGCGTTCTGGACCAGCTTCAGTTCCTTGGCGATCCAGCTCTCGCGCACGGCGGCATCGTATTCGGAAAGGCTGTCGCCCTCACGGCCATCGGCGATGGCGGCGGCGATCGCCTCGGCGGCGAGCATGCCGCTCTTCATCGCGGTGTGGCTGCCCTTGATGCGCGGCACGTTGACGAAGCCGGCCGAACAGCCGGCGAGCATGCCACCAGGGAAATCGAGCCTGGGCACCGACTGCCAGCCGCCCTCGTTGATGGCGCGGGCGCCATAGGCCACCCGCTTGCCGCCTTCGAGGATCGCGCGGATTTCCGGATGCTGCTTCCAGCGCTGGAATTCCTCGAACGGAAAAACGTAGGGGTTTGCGTAATCGAGCGCGCAGACGAAGCCGAGGGCCACCTGGTTGTTGGCCTGGTGGTAGAGGAAACCACCGCCCCAGTTGTCGGATTCCGAAAGCGGCCAGCCCTGGGTATGGATGACACGGCCCGGCACATGCTTTTCGGGATCTATATCCCACAGCTCCTTCATGCCGATGCCGTAAATCTGCGGCTGGCAATCGGCCTCCAGATCGTATTTCGCCTTGAGGCGCTTGGTCAGGTGGCCGCGGGCGCCTTCACAGAACACGGTGTACTTGGCGAGCAGGTTCATGCCCGGCTGGAAATCCGCCTTGGGATTGCCTTCCTTGTCGACGCCCATGTCACCGGTCTGCACGCCGATCACTTCGCCGTTATCGCCAAACAGGACTTCGGCGGCAGGGAAGCCGGGGAAGATCTCGACACCGAGTTCCTCGGCCTTGCCGCCAAGCCAGCGGCACAGGTTGCCGAGGCTGCCGGTGTAGTTGCCATGGTTCGACAAAAACGGCGGCATCAGGATGTGAGGGATCGCCAGCTTGCCCTTCTTCGTGAGGTTCCAGTGCCAGTTGTCGGTGATCGGGACTTCCGCCATCGGACAGCTGTCCTCGCGCCAGTTGGGCAGCAGTTCGTCGAGCGCCTTGGGATCATAGGTGGCGCCCGAAAGAATGTGGGCGCCGATCTCCGAGCCCTTTTCCAGGATGCACACCGACAGCTCGGGATTGAGCTGCTTGAGGCGAATGGCGGTGCCAAGCCCCGCCGGTCCGCCGCCCACGACGACAACGTCATAAGGCATGGATTCGCGTTCGATCATCGGAAAACCCGTCCTGTCCTGGTCTCTCTTAGTCGAATGTGCCTTGATTGCATGCGGCGCAGAGGTCAAGGCCGAACAGATGGAGGGTGGCGGGCCACAAGCAAACGATGCCTTGCGTCCCGGCGAGATCGCCGGGGCCATCGCCTGGTGGCGCGATGCCGGTGTGGACAGCGTCTTTTCGGACGAACCACGCAAGTGGCTGGCCGATCATGACGAGCCCGCCGCCGCGAAGCGGATTTCCCCACGTGCCGTGGTCGCGCCGAACCAGCCGGCCCCTGAAGAACCCCGGATCGGCGGCGATCGCGCGAACTGGCCGAATGATCTGTCGGCGTTCCAGGACTGGTGGCTGGCAGAACCCCTCCTAGACGAGGGGGCGGTGCGGGCGCGGGTGCCGCCGCTTGGCCCTGCAGAGGCGCAATTGATGATCGTGGTGGCCCAGCCTGAGGCGGAAGACAGCACAGAGCTGCTTTCAGGATCGCAGGGGCGGTTGCTATCGGCGTTCCTCGCGGCGGCGGGTGTCGCACCGGAGGCAGTCTACCTCGCATCGGCCCTGCCGCGACACACCCCTGCCCCCGATTGGGCAACCCTGGCGCGCCGTGGGCTCGGCGACGTTTTGCTGCACCACATCGGGCTGGTGCGGCCTGTGCGACTGCTGGTCTTCGGGGAGAACGTCCTGCCGCTGCTCGGGAACGATCCGGCGCAAACCGCTCAAAATTCACGCCAGCTTTACCATGAGGGGCAGACCATATCGCTGCTGGGGTCGCGCGATCTGGGTTCTCTCGCGCGCCCGGCATGGAAGGCTCGCCTCTGGCGGGAGTGGCTGGATTGGACGGGGACGTAGCTGAGTGAAGCACGTGAAAGCAGCCTGGATCGCCGGAATCGGACTGGCCGCGCTGTACCTGTCGGCATCCCCGGCGGTGGCCAACAGCGCCGCGGTGGACTATTTCCGAACCCGCGCTGACCGGACCGCCGTCCCCACCCTGCTCACCCTCGACGAGCGGGCCTATTACAAGGACCTGTTCGACGCACTCGACCGGGCGGACTGGGCCCGCGTCCAGACGCTGTTTGCCCAGAAGCCCGATGGGCCGCTGCACCAGGTGGCCAGGGCACGCTATTACCTCGATCCGAAAAGCCCCAAGATCGAGCTCGCTGCGCTGAACGATTGGCTTTCGGCCAGCGATGCCACCCGCCTCCCCCAAGCCGAACAGCTTGAGGCTCTTGCGCTGAAGCGCGGGGCCACCGCGCTGCCCCTCCTACCCACGGCGCAACCGCTGGTATCGCTGCCTTCCAGCCCGAAACGCCTGCGCCCGCGCGACACCAACGACGGGACCATGCCCGCGCTGGTCGCCAGCGCAATCCAGGAACGGATCAAGGCCGACGATCCCGGCGGCGCCCGGCTGCTGCTCGACGGCATAGATGCCGGGCTGAGCCCTGCGTCACGCGCGGAATGGCGCGCCAAGATCGCCTGGTCGTTCTACATCGAGAACGACGATGCCTCGGCTTATGCCCTGGCCCAAACCGCGGCGGACGGCCAGGGACCGTGGGTTGGTGAAGGCTGGTGGACAGCCGGGCTTGCCGCCTGGCGGCTCGAAGACTGCCAGGGAGCCGCCGACGCCTTCGCCCGGACGGCGGAGCTGGCCGACAATGCGGAACTCAAGGCCGCTGCCTACTACTGGCAAAGCCGTGCCCTCGTGCGTTGCCGCCAGCCGCAAAAGGCAGCCGCGCCGTTGAGGCTTGCCGCAGCACGCGACGAGACCTTTTACGGGATGCTGGCTGCAGAGCAGCTGGGACTACGGCTGCCGGAAACGCACCAGACCCCCGATTTCACCCAGGCAGACTGGCAGCGCCTGCGCGATAACCCCGCCGTGCGCACCGCCGTACAGCTGACGGAAGTGGGCGAGGATGGGCTTGCCGACGAAGTCCTGCGCTACCAGGCGCGCACCGGCGATCCGGCGCTTTACCAGCCGCTTTCCCGCCTTGCGCGCGACTTGGGTTTGCCTTCGACCCAGCTGTGGATGGGCTATACCGCGCCGGCCGGTAGCAAGCCCGAGCCGGCATTGCGCTTTCCCACGCCGAAGTGGACGCCGGCAACCGGATGGAAAGTCGATCCGGCCCTGGTCTATGCCCATACCCTGCAGGAATCGGTGTTCCGTACGAGCATCACCAGCCCGGCCGGGGCGCGCGGGCTCATGCAGATCATGCCGGGAACAGCGCGGGACCGGGCGGCCGAGCTGGGTGTTTCCGCCGCTGACGTGACCCGTCCCGAGGTCAACCTTGCCTTCGGCCAGCAGCATCTTCAGCTCCTGCGCAATTCGCCGGGCACCCAGGGCCTGCTGCCCAAGGTGATCGCCGCCTATAATGCCGGGCTCCTGCCGGTTACGCGCTGGAACACCGAGATCAGGGACAAGGGCGATCCGCTGCTGTGGATCGAAAGCGTTCCCTACTGGGAAACGCGCGGCTACGTGAACATCGTGCTCAAAAACTACTGGATGTATGAACGCCAGGCCGGAGGCCCCTCGGAAAGCCGGCTGGCCCTGGCCCAGGCACTCTGGCCCACCTTCCCCGACCTGACCGGCAGCCAGGCCGTGCGCATGGCGAGCAATGGAGTTTTGCTGCGTGGCCGTTGACACTTCGCGTGAGTTCAAGCCGATTGGCATCGCCGTCCTCACCGTTTCCGACACGCGCACCCCGGCTGACGATACCTCGGGCGACATACTGTGCGAACGGGTCAAGGCCGCCGGACACCGGCTTGCAGGACGGGCCATCGTCAAGGACGAGGTCCACGCCATTGCCAGCCGGATCCGCAACTGGCTGGACGATCGCGCTGTGGATGCGGTCATCACCACGGGTGGCACTGGACTTACGGGTCGCGATATCACTCCGGAAGCGCTTGATACTATCAAGGATCGCGACATCCCGGGCTTCGGCGAGCTGTTCCGGCTGGTCTCCTACCAGACAATCGGCACCAGCACCCTGCAATCGCGCGCCTGCGCGATCATCGCGCGGGGCAAGTATGTCTTCGCCCTGCCCGGTTCCAACGGCGCGGTGAAGGATGGCTGGGACCTGATCCTCGCCGAGCAGCTCGACAGCCGCAACCGCCCCTGCAACTTTGTCGAACTGATGCCCCGGCTGCGCGAGGTCTGACAATTATCTCGGACGCGTGACCGGGGCCCCACGGGGGAGCCGGCAACATGCGTCCAGAGTGCGCGATCAGGCGGTCTGGGCGATCACTTCGCCGGAGGTCACTGCCTTGCCGGTCTTACCCAGCTGGCGCGTGCTGTTGTAAACCTCCTTGACGGCGGTATCGACGTGGCCTGCCTGGCTGCGCAGGGCCGCGACGGTGCAGTTGTTTCGGCCAAGGATAGCCAGCGGATCGAAAGAGAAGAAGTCCATGGCATTCCTGTGGGTTATCTTGTTGATCAGGTCGTCGCTGATCCCGGCGAAATTGTCCCAGAGGTACTCCGGCACATTCGGCCAGGTGCAGTCGGAATGGGGATAGTCGCACTCATAGGCGATCGTGTGCTCGCCCATGGCGGCGGCATTTCGCACGCCATACTTGTCATCGATGAAGCAGCCGAGGAAGTGCTCCTTGTAGACGTCGCTCGGCAGCTTGCCGTGCCAGTCGAACTTCACCCAGGCGTTGTGGTGGTGGAACGTGTAGTCAGCCCGCTCGAGGAAGTAGGGAATCCATCCGATCCCGCTTTCGGCCAGCGAGATCCTGAGATTGGGATAGCGATGCAGCGCCTCCAGATGGAGTAGATTGCCGGCATCCTGGGCAATGATCATCGGGAAGGTCGAAATCCACGCCGAGATCGGGGCATCCATGGCCGCATGCTCGGGGACGGCCCCGGTGCCGATGTGACATGAGAGCACGACCTTGGCATCGTTGCACAGGGCCCAGAATGGCTCCCAGTACGGTTCATGAATGCTGGGCAGGCCCGCCTTGGCCGGGTTGGCCGGATAGAGGAAGGTGCGCACACCCTTGTCGATCAGGCGGCGGGCTTCCTTGAGGGTCTCGTCGATATCGTAGAGCGGCAGGATCCCGCTCAGGATGTAGCGCCCGGGATAAGGGCCGCACCACTCATCGATCAGCCAGTCGTTATAAGCGCGCAGCACGCGGATGTTGTTTTCCTTGTCCTTGCCCTTCCAGAAGAAGGCGCCGCTGAATGACGGGAACGAGGGGAACAGAACCGAGGACAGCATGCCCGAGACGTTCATGTCATCGATATGGGCTGCGGGATTCCACGTCGCCTTGCGCATTTCGGACAGGTTGAGCGGCTCCAGGCCGTATTCCTCCTTGGGCCGGCCGACGACAGCATTCGAACCGCCGATGTAGCACTTCAGGTCTTCATGGCCCCACCACCAGAAACCGCGGCCACGATCATCCATCTCATAGGTGGGAGCGAGCTTGCGATGTTCGGGGCTCAGATGCCGGTCGAACATGTCGGTGGGTTCGATCGCGTGATCGTCCACGCTGATTATGATCATATCTTCCATGCGCATCGGATCGGCTCCTCTCCCTGCTGGGCTGCGTGAACGGCGGCGGTCTCGACCTGGCGCCTTCTTTCGGGCGGAAGCGTGATGGGCTTACGGACCAGCGACATTGATGCTGATCAATTTGTTACGCGGACTGGCAATCAGCCATCATTGTTCTATATATGTTCTCATGAGTCGATTGAAACCCGATGTCCAGCCTACCCGTATGCACACGCCGATCAGCGGGCGCGGTGCCCAATCGGCAAACGTGCCGACACGCTTCGGACTGGCCCTTCGAGAAGCGGATGGTGACTGGCTGGACGAACGGCAAATGGTCGATGCCGAGCATGCGGGAGCGAAGCTGCGGACAACCGTGACGGAGGAACACCCACGCTCCATCCTGACATTCAACCGCTCTCCCGACGTGCCGTTCGACAGGTCGGTGAACGCCTATCGCGGCTGCGAACATGGCTGCATCTACTGCTTCGCCCGCCCCACCCACGCCTACCATGACCTCTCGCCCGGGCTGGATTTCGAAACCAAGCTGTTTGCCAAGCCTGATGCGGCGCGGCTGCTGCGAGAAACTTTCGCCAAGCCGTCTTACGTGCCGGACACGCTGGCGATGGGCACAAACACTGATCCCTACCAGCCGATCGAGGGACGCTACCGCATAACCCGAGAGCTGCTTGAGCTATGTCTCGAGACGCGCCATCCGGTGATGATCACCACCAAGAGCGACCGGGTGCTGCGCGATCTCGACCTGCTTGCCGAACTGGCG
>DASTGC010000016.1:0-8974 GCA_035719485.1 Novosphingobium sp. | reverse complement strand
GGCCGATATTGTTGGCCACGGGGCCAGCGCCGGCACCGTCGCGCCAGAAGATGTAGCCGAGCCCCGGCTGGCCCTCGCCCTGCGCCCACGAGTTCATGCGGTCGCAGAAGGCGCGCGAGCCGCCGCCCGGCGCCGGAATGGCCCAGACCTGAGTCTTGGGATCCTCGAGCATGCGCGCGAAGACCTTGAAGCCCGAGCCGCGGAAGTGCTCGGACACATCCTGCATCACCAGGGGATTGCGCAGGTCCGGCTTGTCCGAGCCGTACTTGCGCATGGCCTCGGCATAGGGGATGCGCGGCCAGGGGCTCGGCGTCACCGCCTTGCCGCCCCCGAACTCGCGGAACACGCCGCCGATCACCGGCTCGACCGCGGCGAAGACGTCCTCCTGCGTGACGAAGCTCATCTCGAGGTCGAGCTGGTAGAACTCGCCGGGCAGACGGTCGGCCCGGGGGTCCTCGTCGCGGAAGCAGGGGGCGATCTGGAAATAGCGGTCGAAGCCCGCCACCATCAGCAGCTGCTTGTACTGCTGCGGAGCCTGGGGCAGCGCATAGAACTTGCCGGCATGGATGCGGCTGGGCACGAGGAAGTCGCGCGCGCCTTCCGGGCTCGACGCCGTCAGGATCGGCGTCGAATATTCGGTGAATCCCGCCGCTTCCATCCGCCGGCGCATGTCCGAAATCACCTTCGTGCGCTTGACGATGTTGGCGTGAAGCGTCTCGCGCCGCAGGTCGAGGAAGCGATAACGCAGGCGGATGTCCTCGGGATATTCCTGCTCGCCGGCCACCGGCATCGGCAGTTCCTCGGCGCGGCTCAGCACTTCGGCCTCGCGGGCGAACACCTCGATCTCGCCGGTCGGCAGGTTGGGGTTCACCGTCCCCGCCCCGCGCGCCTTGACCGTGCCGTTGATGGTGACGACGATTTCCACCCGCAGCCCTTCCAGCAGCGGCAGGGCCGCGCTGTCGGCATCGGCCACCACCTGGGTGATCCCGTAATGGTCGCGCAGGTCGACGAAGAGCACGCCGCCATGGTCGCGCTTGCGGTGCACCCAGCCCGAGAGCCGGACGGTCTCGCCTTCGTTCGCCTTGTTCAGGGCGCCGCAGGTGTGGGAGCGATAGGGATGCATCGAAGGTCTTTCCATTCGGCCTGCGTTCGGGCAGGGGGCGGATCAGGGGCGGCTAACAGGCGATGGCCGCTCTTTTGTCAAGCCGCGGGCCCGCACGGGCCTAACCACCAGGCCCCGCACGGGCCCACCTACAGAAAAGTCCGATGAAGATACATCCTCTGATCACGACGACCCAGGCGCTCACCGATCTGTGCGAGCGGCTGGCCAGGGCCCAGTTCATTTGCGTAGACACCGAATTCATGCGCGAGAGCACCTACTGGCCGGAGCTCTGCCTGATCCAGATCGCCGACGAGCATGAGGCCGCCGCGGTCGATCCGCTGGCCGAAGGGCTCGACATGTCCCCCCTGCTCGACCTGCTGGTCGACAACGAGGACGTGCTAAAGGTCTTCCACGCCGGCGGCCAGGACGTGGAGATCATCTACAACCTCACCGGCAAGACCCCGCATCCGATCTTCGACACGCAGATCGCGATGATGGCGATCAGCCAGTCGGAACAGATCGGCTATTCCAACCTCGTCGAGTCCTGGCTCGGCATCACGGTCGACAAGGGCGCGCGGTTTACCGACTGGTCGCGCCGCCCGCTCGATGCGCGCCAGCTCGAATATGCGATCGGCGACGTCACCCATCTGGCGAAGATCTTCCCCAAGATCCTCAAGCGCCTGATCAAGACCGGCCGGGGCGAGTGGCTCGATGCCGAGATGGAAAAGCTCGCCGATCCCGAGAATTACCGCAACGATCCGAACTCGGCATGGGAACGCATCCGCGCCGCCGGACGCAATCCGGCCATGCTCGGCCGCCTGCGGGCACTCGCCGCCTGGCGCGAATACGAGGCGCAGGACAAGAACATCCCGCGCGGCCGCATCGCCCGTGACGAGACCCTGGCGGATATCGCCAGCCATCCGCCCAGGACCCAGGCCGATCTCGGCAAGGTCCGCGGCCTCTCCGCCGGGTGGAAGGAAAACGAGATCGGCAAGCGCCTGATGAACACGCTCGCCAATGCCAGGCCGCTCACCGAAGACGAACTGCCTCCGCGCACCCCGCGCGGCGCGCCGCTCGGCAAGGAAGGTGCGCTGGTTGCCGACCTGCTTAAGCTCCTCCTCAAGATCCGCTCGCGCGAGATCGACGTCGCTGCCCGCCTGCTCGCCCGGGCCGACGATCTCGAACTGCTCGCCGCCGGTGTCCGCAAGAGCCTGCCCCTGCTCGAAGGCTGGCGCTTCGAGCAATTCGGCCGCGATGCGCTGGAGCTGGTCGAGGGAAAGCTCGCCTTCGCCGTTCTCGGCGGCAAGCTCAAGATGACGCACATCGACGAGATCCACCAGGGCATGGGCGCTGAAAAGGCCGCGCGCGACGCCGCCGAGGCTGACGGCATCGAGGTCGACCCCACCGCAGCCCACCGCGGACCCGATATCGAGATCACGGTCGAGGAATGACCGTCTTTCAGCCCACCCTGAAGCAGCTGCAATATCTCGTGGCCCTCCACGAGCACGGCCACTTCGGCCGCGCGGCCGAAGCGAGCTTCGTCTCCCAGTCGACCCTTTCGGCCGGCCTTCGCGACCTTGAAACCCTGCTCGGCGTCACCCTGGTGGAGCGGACCAAGCGCAACGTCCGCTTCACCCCGCTCGGCAATGCCGTGGTCGCCAAGGCCCACCGCATCCTGCGCGAGGCCGAGGAGCTGTCCGAGCTTGTCCAGTCGAGCGGCCAGCCGCTCTCCGGCGAGGTGCGGATGAGCGTGAGCCCCACGATCGCTCCCTTCCTCCTCCCGCGGATGCTCCCACGGCTGCGCCGCGAGCGTCCATCCCTGCGGCTTTACCTGCGCGAGGAAACCAGCGCCGCCGCGATGGAATCGCTCCAGCACGGCCGGGCCGACTGCGTCCTGCTCGCCCTGCCCTACCCCACCGGCGAGGTAGAAAAGGAAACGATCGAGCTGGACGCCCTGTTCGTCGCCTTTCCCAAGGACGACCCTCGTGGCCTTCCGGAAGAAATCCTCCCGGAACTGATCGACGAACACCGCCTGCTCCTGCTCGAAGACGGCCACTGCCTCAAGGAACACGCGCTCGCCGCCTGCAACCGCCCGGAACTGCGCGCCTCGGCCACGATGATCGGCACCTCCCTGCACACCCTGGTGCAGATGGTCGACAACGGCCTGGGCCTGACCATGCTCCCGGAAATGGCGGTGGATGCCGGTATCCTCAACGGCACCGATGTGGTCGCCCGGCCCCTCTCCTCCCCCACGGCCAACCGCGAGATCGCACTGGTCTGGCGCCGCAACAGCCCCCGGGGCGACGAGTTCCGGATGCTGGCCGAAGAGCTGCGCGCCGGCTGAAATGAAGCGAGCCCGATGAGCACACACCAACCGCCACCCGAGGGCTTCGGCCCGACACTCAATTTCGGTACGTTTCACGACCTCACCGGACCGTACTACGAAATGGTGCTCGACGAGCGACGCGCTATCGTCGGCATGTATGTCGACGACAAGCACCTCAACGGTCACCACAACATTCACGGCGGGGTCTATCTGACGCTTGCCGACACGGCGATGACCTGCGCGGCAGTTCGACATGCCATCAAGTATGGCGATTGCGTCACCACTACGCTCAGCAGCGAATTGCTCGCGGGCGCCAAAAAGGGCGAATGGATCGAGGCCGACGTAGAAATCCTCAAGGCCGGTCGCAGAGTGGTCTTCCTGACCTGTGTCGTTCGCCGCGGCCGAGGCGGCACGGAACCGCTGCTGCGAGCCAGCGCAACTTTCATCATCAAGCAGCGCAAGGCCTGAGAACCCCTAGCGAGCCGGGCGCGGGCCCCTGCCATGCCCAAGGCCTTTGCCTTGGCCCGGCCCCTTGCGATGCGGCCGTGGCGGCGGGCCGCCCGCATTGTCGCGGCGCCGTCCCTTGGCGATCTCGCGCGGCGCTTCGGCCGAGCGTTCGATGGCGATGCCGCGCTCGTCCTCCGCCGAAGGATCGCTGGTGCGCTTGACCGCTGCCGCAAACTTGCCGGCAACGTTCGAAGGCACCTGGAAATAGGTCTCGTGCTGCCCGATCCGGATCGCGCCGATCTCGTTGCGGGTGATGTGGCCCCGACGGCACAGCAGGGGCAACAGCCAGCGCGGGTCGGCATTGTGGCGGCGGCCGATATCCATCCGGAACCACTGGACATCGTCGAAGCCCTCGCGCCGCACCGGACCCTTGGGCTCCTGCTCGGCCAGCTCTTCCGGCTCGGGCAGGCGCGAACGGTAGGCCTGGACCAGCGCCAGGGCGATGTCCTGCGGCGAACGGCGTCCCATCAGCGTGGCGGCCAGAGCCTCGTCCGCCTCGGTCGGCTCCAACGGCTTGAGCAGCTGCTCCAGCAGCCGCTCGTTGTCCTGCGCCCGGATCGACTCGGCGCTCGGCACCGGCACCCATTCGGCCGAAACCTGGGCCGAGCGCAACATCATCTCGACTCGGCGCCGGCGCGGATAGGGGACCACCAGCACGGCCGTACCCTTGCGCCCGGCGCGTCCGGTCCGGCCCGAGCGGTGCTGCAGCACCTCGGCATCGCGGGGCACCTCGACGTGGATGACGAGGCTCAGGCTCGGAATGTCGATCCCCCGCGCCGCCACGTCCGTCGCCACGCAGATCCGGGCACGGCCATCGCGCAGCGCCTGCAGCGCCTGGTTGCGCTCGTTCTGGCTATGCTCGCCCGAAAGGGCCACGGCCGCAAAGCCGCGCTCGGTCAGCGTCGCGTGGAGGTGGCGCACATTGTCGCGCGTGGCGCAGAACAGGATCGCCGTCTCGGCTTCATGGAATCGCAGCAGGTTCACCACCGCGTGCTCGATCTCGGCTGGGGCGACAGCAACGGCCTGGTACGATATGTCCCCGTGCCCGCGTTCCTCGCCCACGGTCTCGATGCGCAGTGCGTCGCGCTGGTAACGCTTGGCCAAGGCCGCGATCGGGCGCGGCATCGTGGCCGAGAACAGCAGGGTGCGGCGGCCTTCGGGCGTTGCGTCGAGGATCTCTTCCAGCTCCTCGCGGAAGCCCATATCGAGCATCTCGTCCGCCTCGTCGAGCACCGCACAGCGCAGCGCCGAAAGGTCCAGCGCGCCGCGCTCAAGATGGTCGCGCAGCCGCCCCGGAGTGCCCACCACGATATGGGCACCCTGATAGAGCGCCCGGCGCTCGACCGAAGGGTTCATCCCGCCAACGCAAGTGGCGATCCGCCCGTCCGCCCCGGAATAGAGCCAGGCCAGTTCCTTCGCCACCTGCAGCGCCAGTTCGCGGGTAGGCGCCACGACCAGCGCCAGCGGCGCACCGGCCCGCCCCATCGCCTGGTCCTCGCCCAGCAGGTTTTCGGCAAAGGCCAGGCCAAAGGCAACGGTCTTGCCCGATCCGGTCTGGGCCGAAACAAGGAGATCGCGACCGCGCGCCTGGGGTTCGAGAACCGCAGCCTGGACGGCAGTGGGCTCGGCATAGCCACGTTCGGCAAGCGCGCCGGCCAGGGCGCGGGGAAGTTGGGTAAACGGCATGATACCTGGTCTGTTGGGCACGCAATTCTGCGGCTGGGGTGCGAAAACGGCCGGGCCGTCTCGCGGGAATTGTCAGCCCCTTAGGCGAGCGGAAGGCAAATGGCCACAGGCGTTTGCGGCCCCTTAATCCATATGCTTGAGGCCCACTCGCAGATAGTCCCACCCGGTGATGACCGTAAGCACCGCCGCGCCCCACAGGGTGATAAGGCCGACCGTGTGCGGCAGGTTCATCGTCAGCCCGCCGATAGTGACGGTCCACCACGGCATGCCCCGACCGAGGATCAGGGCGCCGAGGCAGATGATCTGAAGCGTTGTCTTCCACTTGGCGAGGCGGCTAACCGGCACGGACACCTGGATTCCGCCGAGAAATTCCCTGAGGCCGGATACCGCGATCTCGCGGATCAGGATGATCAGGCCGGCAATCACGTGCATGTCGCCGACATAGGGGCCGGTCAGCACACCCTGGGCGGTGAGCACCAGAATGACCGCTGCGACCATGATCTTGTCGGCAATCGGATCGAGGAAAACGCCGAGCTTCGACACTGTCCCCTGCGCCCGGGCCAGGTAGCCGTCAAAATAATCGGTCACCCCCATCAGGGAATAGACCGCGAAAGCAGCAAGATAGCCGGTCTCCCAGTGCGGCCACCAGAGCAGCGCCACCAGCACCGGCACGGTGACGATGCGCGATAGCGTCAGCAGGTTGGGCAAGGTCAGCATCGGCGGCATGGCTAGCCCGTCGGGGCTGGTGCTGTCGAGGGGGCATGGAGAAGCGGAAATCAGCAAGGCCGAAACAAGGCGCCTGCAAGTGTCACGCAAATGACTTGCCCGTGCTCCAAGTCCCGCTAGGGTCCGCGCCCGGGACTGGCTGCCGCCGAAGGACTGCATGACGACATCGACCCACCTCCTCCGGCGGCGACGCTTCCTGCCGCTGTTCGTCACCCAACTGCTCGGCGCCTTCAACGACAACCTCTTCAAGAACGCCATGGTGCTGTACGTGGTGTACAGCCTCTACAATTCCGAGAGCGCGGAAGCCGCGTTCAGCGGGGTTGCCTCGGCGGTGTTCATCATTCCCTTCGTGGTCTTCTCCGCCCTGTCCGGCCAGCTCGCCGACATGCGCGACAAGGCTCGGATCATCCGCCTGGTGAAGTTGGTCGAGATCGCGATCATGGTGGTCGGCGCGGCCGGGCTGCTGCTCGCCTGGCGGGGCATCGCGGTGAACCTTGTCGCGATCCCGCTGATGCTGGCGGCGCTCTTCGCCATGGGGGTGCATTCCACCTTCTTCGGCCCGATCAAGTACGCGATCCTGCCGCAACACCTGCATCCCGAGGAAGTGCTCGCCGGGACCGGCCTCGTCGAGGCGGGCACCTACGTGGCGATTCTCGCCGGAACCATCCTGGCGGGCTGGATCCCGGTGGAATGGGCCGCGGCCGGGGTGGTGGTCACCGCCCTGCTCGGCTGGGTCACCGCGCGCTTCGTGCCCCCCGCGCCGCCTCAGGGGGAGGTCGTGCCGCTCGATCACCACTTCATCCGCGCCTCGATCCGCCTGATCCGGCAGACCGCACACGATCGCCGCGTGTTCCTCGCCATCGGCGCAATCAGCTTCTTCTGGGCGGTCGGCACGATCCTGTTCATCCAGTTCCCGCCGCTGGCCAAGAACGTACTGATGGCCAGCAAGGAAGTCGCGAGCCTGTTCCTGGTGGTCTTCTCGATCGGCGTGGCGCTGGGGTCGGTCTCGATCAATGCCCTGCTCAAGGGCCGGGTCTCGGCCCGCTATGCGCCGGCCGCGGTGCTGGCAATGAGCCTGTTCGTGGTCGCCTTCTGGGCGGTCTGCACGCGGTGGACCGCCGATCCCGCGGCCGGGCTGATGAACGCGGCCGAATTCGTCCGCCACCCCCTGGCGATCGAGCTTTTGCTTTCCCTGCTCGGAATTTCCGTTGCCGGCGGCATGTTCGTGGTGCCGCTTTATGCCTTCCTCACCACCTTCGTCGACAAGGCGCAGACCGCGCGGACCATCGCGGCCAACAACATCGTCAATTCCGGAGCCATGGTGGGCGGTGCCCTGCTGGCCATGGGGCTGAGCGCGGTGGGTGTGCCGGTCGTCGGTCAGCTACTGCTCAGCGCGGGAATGGGCCTGCTGTGCGCCTGGTTCGGCTGGCGCCTCTACTGCGCCGAATGCCGCCACTGCGCGGCTAAGTAGAACGCCTCATTGTCCGTTCCTCCCGAGCGTGTCGAGGGACTGTGCCGAGCGTCAGCGAGGCTGCAACGTCGCAGCTTCTCGCTTCCCTCGAAGTAGTCCCTCGACACGCTCGGGATGAACGGGAATGGAGGATTGGGTGCCTGATCAGCCCAGCCAGGCGCTTATCGCCAGGAAGCAGGCGACATAGGCGAGCAGGAAATCCCTGACGTCCTGCATGGTCAGCCATGCCCGGCGCACCTGCGGCTCTTCCGCGGCAGCACCTTCACAGGCATCGATCCGGGCCTGCACCTCGGGCTCATGCCGCGGCAGGCGGCGCAGGGTGCGCAGTGGCAGGGTGGCGCGGAACGGATGGCGGGCGGTGCCGAAGGGCGTGGCGACTGTTGTGCTCATGCCGGCAAGAATTAACGGGATGTTTACTTAGTTCCAGAGCCCCAGACCCGCATTTTTCCACGATCCCGTTTCGGAACACTCGTCCAGGCAGCGCCTAACGCAAGACGCCGGACAGGTCTCCCTGCCCGGCGCCGATGATTTCATGAGAAATCAATGATCAGGCGGCGACGGCAGCCGTCTTCCGGGTCGAACCGGCGTGGATCTGGTCGATCGCCTCGGCCAACGAAGCGTCGAATTCCGCATCGCTCATCTGCGCGCGCAGGTCTTCGAGCAAGGCGCGGCTGAAGCTGGCGATGATGCCGGCGTTCTTCGCCAGCTCGACGCAGGCTTCCGGCCGCTTGTAACCACCCGAGAGGGCCACCACGCGCAGCACCTTGGGATGCTTCACCAGCGGATCGAAGGTGCCCGGCACGACCGGCAGCGAGAGCTTGAGCATGACCTGCTGGCCTTCGGGCAGCTCGTCGAGGTTCTTGAGGATCTCCTTGAGCAGGATCGCATCGCATTCCTTGCGCGTCTCGCTCTTGATGTTCACCTCGGGCTCGATGATCGGCATCATTCCGTGGGCGAGGACCTGCCGGCCCACGTCGAACTGCTGTTTCACCACCGCCGCGATGCCGGCCTCATTGGCCGAGTTGATCACCGAGCGCTCCTTGGTGCCGTAAACGCCCAGCGCCTTGGACTTGGCCAGCAGGGCGTCGAGCTCGGGCATCGGCTTCATCAGCTGGACCCCGTCGGCTTCGTTCTCGAGGCCCTTGTCGATCTTGAT
>DASTGC010000015.1:0-24171 GCA_035719485.1 Novosphingobium sp. | reverse complement strand
ACCCGCCGCGCATCCACGGAAGCCACGATGCACTGCGATCCCATCTTCTCGGCAATGTCACTCACCACCTCGGGCCGGGAAACCGCCGCGGAATTCACCGCCACCTTGTCCGCCCCCGCCAGCAGCAGCGCCCGCGCGTCCTCCACCGTGCGCACCCCGCCGCCCACGGTCAGCGGCATGAAGCACACTTCCGCGGTGCGCCGGACGATGTCGAGCAGCGTACCGCGCGCCTCGTGGCTGGCAGTGATATCGAGGAAGCACAGCTCGTCCGCCCCGGCCGCATCATAGGCCCGCGCCTGCTCGACCGGATCGCCGGCATCCTTCAGGTCGACGAAGTTCACGCCCTTGACCACCCGGCCATTGGCGACATCGAGGCAGGGAATTACGCGGACGCGGACGGTCATCTCACCCCCGCTCCGCCATCTGGATCGCCGCCCGCAGGTCCAGCCGGCCCTCATACAAGGCCCGCCCGGTAATCACCCCTTCGATCCCCTCGTGGGCATGCAGCGACAGAATATGGATATCGTCCAGCCCCTTCACCCCGCCGCTGGCGATCACCGGAATGTCCACCCGCCGCGCCAGATCCACCGTCGCATCGATGTTCACGCCCTTCAAAAGCCCGTCGCGCCCGATGTCAGTAAACAGCAGCGACGCAACGCCGGCATCCTCGAACCGCCGCGCCAGGTCGACCACTTCGACATCCGAAACGTCGGCCCAGCCCTCCGTCGCCACCATCCCGTCGCGGGCGTCGACGGCGACGACGATCCCGCCGGGAAACTCGCGGGCCATGTCCTTGACGAACTCGGGGTCCTTCAGCGCGGCCGAGCCCATGACCACCCGCGATACCCCAAGGTCGAACCAGCCCGCCACCGCCTCACGGGTGCGGATCCCGCCGCCGAGCTGCACGTGGCCATCGAACGCGGCGAGAATGGACTCCACCGCCTCCCGGTTCTCCGCCCGCCCGGCGAAGGAGCCATCCAGATCGACCACGTGGAGGAACTGCGAGCCAGCCTCGGCAAACAGCTGCGCTTGCGCCGCCGGGTTATCGCCATAGACCGTGGCCCGGGCCATGTCGCCTTCAGACAGGCGCACCACCTGGCCGCCCTTGAGGTCGATGGCGGGAAAAACGATCATCGGTCAGGGCTTCCAGTCAAGAAAACGGGCGAGCAGGGCCAGCCCGTAGGCCTGGCTCTTCTCCGGGTGAAACTGCACGCCCACGACGTTGTCTTCCGCCACTGCGGCGACGATCCCGCCCCCATGGTCGGTCATCGCCGCCACGGCGCGACCCTCTTCGGGGAGGAACTGGTAGGAGTGAAGGAAATAGGCCTCGCCCGGCTCGACCAGCCCCGCGCCGTGCGAATGCGGGGTCAGCGCAACGTCGTTCCAGCCCATGTGCGGAACCTTGATGGCAGGATCGGCGGGTGCAATCAGGCGCACCTCGCCCGCGATCCAGTCGAGCCCGTCGGTCACGCCATGCTCCACGCCGCGCGTCGCCAAGAGCTGCATGCCGACGCAGATGCCGAGGAACGGCGCGCCGCCCACCCGCACCCGCTCTTCCATCGCCGCGAGCAGGCCGGGGATCGCCCGCAGCCCCTCGGCACAGGCCTTGAACGAGCCGACGCCAGGCAGCACGATCCGGTCCGCCGCGCGCACCACGTCGGGATCGGCGGTCACCGCCACACCCTCGGCACCCGCCGCCTTCAGCGCATTGGCCACCGAGTGAAGATTGCCCGCGCCGTAATCGATCAGGGCTAGGGTTTCGGCCATCTCAGCTGAGCGAGCCTTCCCCGAGCACCCCCTTGGTGCTCGGCACGGCCCCGCCCTTGCGCGGGTCGAGCTCTACCGCCTGGCGCATCGCCCGGGCAAAGCCCTTGTAGATGCCCTCGATCACGTGGTGATTGTTGCTGCCGGTGATCTGCTCGACGTGCAGCGTGATCCCCACGGCCTGGGCGATCGAGTGGAACCAGTGCTCGAACAGCTCGGTGTCCATCTCGCCCAGCCGCTCCTGGGTGAACCTCGCGTTCCACACCAGCCAGGGGCGCCCGGAAATATCCAGCACGACGCGGCACAGCGCCTCGTCCATGGCCGAGTGGGCCTCGCCGTAGCGGCCGATCCCGGCCTTGTCGCCCAGCGCCTGGACGATGCATTGGCCGATGGCGATGGCCGAATCCTCGGTGGTGTGGTGCTGGTCGACATGGAGGTCGCCCTTGATCCGGCAGGTGATGTCGATCAGCGAATGCCGGCTGAACTGCTCGATCATGTGATCAAGGAATCCGATCCCTGTCGACACCTCATAGGCGCCGGTGCCGTCGAGGTTCACTTCCACCTCGATTTCGGTCTCGTGGGTCTTGCGGGCTATCCGGGCGGTGCGCATCGGCGGGGATTCCTTGGGCTTGCGCCCCTATAGACCCAAGGGGCGAAGGTGCAAGCTCACCGCGTCCCCCAGGTAAACGCCGTCCGCAGCGTCGAATCCACCGGCTGGCCGGTCGCATCCCGCGCCGGACGATAGCGGAACCGCTCGGTCACGAGGCTGCAGGTCAGCCCGTCGAGACGCGCCGAACCACTGGAGCCGAGCACCCGGCAACCATCCACACGGCCGTCGGCGCGCACGGTGAAGGCGATTCCAACCGTCCCGCCGGCCCGCCCCGCATCGCGCGGATAGTCGCGGTCCGACAGCGCGCCCGCCACGCGCTGCGCCGGTGAGACCAGTCCGCCGCCGCTACCGTTCCCGCCACTGCCCGCGCCGGTGCCCTTGCCGCTGCCCCCGGCACCCGACCACGCACCTAAGCTCGCCGCACCAGCCGCACTCGCCGCCGGCGTCGGACTGAAAAGGTCCAGCTTCGGGCTCGGCTCCGCGCGGGGCGCCTTTGCCGCCGACGGCGCTGCAGCGCCCGCGGGCTTCGGCACGGGCCGGGGCGGCGGCTCCGGGGCGAGCGAGCGGGTCACCTCGATTTCGGTCACGGTCATCGCCGGTGCGGCGGCCGGCTTCAGCCAATGCGCCCGCAAACCATCGATCAGCACCCTGCCCAAGCCAGCGTCGATCGCCAGCGCCGCCACCACGGCGACCACCCGCGTCCGGGTCCACTTTCGCGGCTTGCGCTCGCTCCTGCTGCCCATCTCCTGCCTCTCCTGTTCGCGAACGCGGCAGTCGCGGCTTCGCTCCCAAGAGGCCGCCAGACCAGAAGGATCAACGGAACGCAGCATGGAATTCACTGCCATGCTTATTATATTATTGCTCTGCTAAGTAATTATGAGTTGATATGCATCATTTATCATGCGATATGCAAGAATAGTCCGGACAAACATTACAACAGCAGCGAACCCGGGTTCGCCGCAAGTTGAAGAGAGGTGTGTCCATGTCCTACAGCCGCACCATTCGTCCGGCCAATCGCATCGGCACTGCCGCCGCCGTCGGCGCGCTCCACGTCGCCGCCTTCTACGCCGTCGTCACCGGTCTCACGGTCGCCTTTGTTCCCACCGACGATCCGCCACCGATTACCGCAACCAACACCCCCCTGCCCAAGCCGCTGCCCAAGCCGGCGGATCACCACCCTCGTGAGCAGAAACCTGATCCGCTGCCACAGCCCACACCGACAGGCGAGACAGTCATACAGCTCGGGCCGCTCCAGCCGCCCTGGCCAACCGGTGGCGAGTTGAAGCCGACCGACCCGCCCCTGCCGCCTCGCCAGCCGGTAAAGCCGCTGTTCACGCCCAAGGCCGCCCGGCCGCTGGGGCAGCCAGGCCAGTGGGTGGGCGAGAGCGATTATCCCACCGGCGAGCTTCGCCTCGGCCATGCCGGTGCGGTCGGTTTCAGCCTGGCTGTCGGCGCTTCAGGTCACGTAACCGGCTGCACCGTTACCCGCTCCAGCGGCTACCCCGTGCTCGATGAGACCACCTGCCGCCTGATCGCGCGCCGCGCCCGCTTCGAACCAGCGCGCGACGAGCAGGGGTTGCCGGTCTCCGGCCAGTTCGCCAGCACGGTCCGTTGGCAGATTCCGGACTGATGGAGGGAGGCCCTGCCGGCTGACTGCCGGCGGGGCCTTGACTCAGTTCCCGTCGATCAGGTTGCCAAAACCGCCGAGCAGCGTACCCTCGCGCCGGTTCTGCCCGCCCATCGGCAGGGCGGTGGCGATCACCCGGCCGGCCTGCCGCGGCTCAAGCGTCGAGTTCAACGTCCCAGTAGAGCCAGTCCCGCCAGGTCTCGTGCAGGTAATTCGGCGGAAAACCGCGGCCGCGCTCCTGCAATTGCCATGATGTGGGCCGGATCGGCTCCAGCAGCAGGGGCATGTGGGCCTGCTTGGGCGTGCGCCCACCCTTCCTCATATTGCAGGGTGCGCAAGCGGTCGCCACGTTCTCCCACGAGGTCCGCCCACCGAGCCGGCGCGGGATCACATGGTCGAAGGTGAGGTTGTGGGGCGAGCCGCAATACTGGCACGAAAATCGGTCCCGCAGGAACACGTTGAATCGGGTAAATGCCGGAAACTGGCCGGGTTTGACGAACTGGCGCAGCGCGATCACCGAGGGGATCTGCATGGTCCAGCTGGCCGAATGGACCTCGCGCTCGTAGCTGGCGACAATGTCCACCCGCTCCAGAAACACCGCCTTGATCGCCGTCTGCCACGGCCACAGACTCAGTGGATAGTAGGACAGCGGAGTATAGTCGGCATTCAGGACCAGCGCAGGACAATTTGCCAGATGCCGGGAGGGATCGTCCTCCGCGCTGCGGAACCGGGCCGCGCGCTCGATCAGCTCGCTCTTGAGCATGGCTTCCGGTGACAGGCAGACATTGCGGTTTTGCGACAAGGCATAGGCGAAATCCAGCACTTGCCAAGGTCATGGTCAAGGCGGCAGGCGCAGGACTATCCACAACTGGCAACCGCCTGCCGGATCGGGCAAGAACCGCGCATGATCGTCACGCGTTTCGCGCCAAGCCCCAACGGGCCGCTGCACCTCGGCCATGCCTATGCCGCCGTGGTCGCCCACGACCTGGCGCGGGCGCGCGGCGGGCGCTTCCTCCTGCGGATCGAGGATATCGACGGGGAACGCAGCCGCGCCGATCTCGCTGAAGAATTCACCGCCGATCTCAGCTGGCTGGGCCTGACGTGGGACGGCGAGCCAGTCCACCAATCCGCCCGCCTCGCCACCTATGCCGATGCCGCCGAGCCGCTCAAGACCATGGGCCTGCTCTACCCATGCCACTGCACCCGCGCCGAAGTGAAGGCCGCCGCGACCGCTGTGGGACCGGACGGTCCGGTCTACCCCGGCACCTGCCGTCACCGCGCAGCGGACCCGAATGGCGCGGCCTGGCGCCTCGATGTCGCCAAGGCCCTTGAAGTCACCGGCCCGCTCACCTGGACTGACGAGTTCTCCGGAGAACAACAGGCCCGCCCCGACCTGTTCGGCGATGTCGTCCTCCTCCGCAAGGACGCCCCCGCCTCCTATCACCTCGCCGCCACCCTCGACGATGCTACCGACGGGATCACCCTCGTCACGCGCGGGGCCGATCTTTTCGCCGCAACCCACGTGCACCGGCTGCTTCAGGCCCTGCTCGGCCTGCCGGTACCCACCTGGCATCACCACGCCCTGCTGGTCGAGCCCGATGGCCGCAAGCTGGCCAAGCGCCGCAACGCCCCCTCGCTTGGCGATCGCCGCCGCGCCGGGGAAGACGGCCCTGCCCTTGCAGACGCCTTGCGCGCCCATCGCTTCCCTGCTGGCATAAGCCTCGCTTCAAGCCTACATGGTGAACCATGACCTATATCCTCGTCCCCATCATCGTCGCCCTGATGATCATGGTCGTCGTCAGCCTGGTGCGCGGCATCATGGCCTTTCTGAAGAGCACCCGGACCGATCTCGAACGCGGCGATGCGCCCGGAGCGAGCGAGATGCAGCTGCTGCAAAACCGGATGATGTTCAACCGCATCAAGTACCAGGCTGCGGCCGTGCTGGTCGTTGCCCTGCTGCTGGCGGTCGCCAAGAACTAGTTCATTGGTCAAGCTCAACAAGATTTATACCCGCACGGGCGACGACGGCACCACCGGCCTCGTCGACGGTTCGCGCTGCCCCAAGCACGCCGTGCGAATGGAAGCGATCGGCGCCGTCGATGAGGCGAACAGCGCGATCGGCCTCGCTGTCGTCGCATTGCGTGACGGGCCGCACCGTGAGCTCCTGCTGCGCGTCCAGAACGATCTGTTCGATCTCGGGGCGGACCTTGCGACACCGGGCGACGACTTCACTCCCTCCGAGATGGTCCTGCGCATGGTCGAAGGACAGACCGCTCACCTCGAGCAGGCGATCGACAGCCTCAACGCAGACCTCGCCCCCCTGACCAGCTTCATCCTGCCCGGCGGCAGCGAGGCCGCGGCGCGGGTCCACATCGCCCGCGCCGGGACGCGCCGGGCCGAACGCAAGATGGTCGCCCTCGCTGCCGAGGCCCCGGTCAACCCGGCCGCGCTGAGCTACGTGAACCGCCTGTCCGACCTGCTCTTCGTCCTCGCCCGCGCGCTCAACGACGGCGGGGGTGACGACGTGCTCTGGACCCCCGGGGCCAACCGCTAGGCCGGGAACCTTACATCGCCGACAAGGCTTAATCGGGCAAACCCCGAAAGGATTGCCCATGCCTTCCGAACCCGAAAAGCCGCCTGTTCGTCCGCCAAGCGACGAAATTGCCAGCGCCCCAGCTCCCGATGCGGCAAACCTCGAACAGGAAGATGAGAGCACCCAGGCCCAGACCATCGCTGACGAGGCGCTGGGCCGTGCCGAGGGTGCCGGAGAATTCGGGCTCGACGATACCGAAAAGGTCAAGACCGGCGACGAGACCGACGATGTCCAGGACCTCGTCGACCACATGCGCCAAATGGAAACCAGCGGCCGCATCGACATGAGCGCCTACCGGGGCGAGCGCAACGATGACGAGGAGGAAGGCCGCTACGGCACCGCCGCCGAAGAGGATTGATCCGGATCAGCCCGGCGGCGCGAGGCCTGCCGGAAAATCGGGGCCGGACGGCTCCGGGTTGCGGACCGCTTCCGGTGACGCCGTCAGCGGTTCGGGAGCAGTGGCGCGCGGGACTGGTGGCGCAGCCTCGACCTCGTAGCTTGCCTCGTCCGCCGCGAACCAGGCCTTGTGCGCCTCGGCCCCGGCCTGGATCGCCTCCTGCTTGCGGCCGGCAATGTCTTCGGCGCTGGTCACGGCTGTCTCGGCAACGCCCCCTTGATGGGTGAACATCACCGCAAAGAGCGCCAGCGCCAGGGCGCCAAGCGCGGTCTTGCGCCAGTCGGTCCAAAGGATCGACATTCAGCGCGCCTCGGCGGAGGGAGTGGCAAGGGCCCAGGGATCGGCCGGAGCAGCGGCCTGCGATTGAGTCTGGGCTGGGTCGTCGTCGGGGTCTGGAACCAGCTGCCACGCCAGCAACAGGATGCACGCCGCCCACCACAGGGCGTTCCAGCGGCTGGCAAAAATCCGGGTCAGGCGCGGGCCGAACATCCGTCCTGCCTAGCAGCAACAGGGTTAAGGAACGGCTAGCGCGAACACCCGTCAGCTGCCGGAGTCCGCCTCGGCCGAGCGCTTGAGCGCATAGATCAGGTCCAGCGCCTCGCGCGGGGAGAGCGCATCGGCATCCACCGCAAGCAACTGTTCGCGCAGCGGGTCGCTCGGCGCGGGCTCCGGCTCGGCCATTGCGGCAAACAGGGGCAGGTCGTCGAGCCCGGCCGCAAGCCCGCCCGTCTGGGCACGGCCCTTTTCAAGCCGGGCGAGGACGGCCTTGGCCCTTGCCAGGACCGGCCCCGGGACCCCGGCCAGGCGCGCCACGGCCAGGCCGTAGGAGCGATCCGCCGGCCCGGCGGCAAGTTCGTGGAGCAGAACCAGGTCCCCCTTCCATTCGCGGGCGCGCACGTGGTGCAGAGAGAGCGCCTCGCAGCTTTCGGCCAGCCGGGCGAGCTCGTGATAATGGGTCGCAAACAGGCAGCGGCAGCGGTTCACGCCATGGACCGCCTCGGCCACGGCCCAGGCCAGCGCAAGCCCGTCGTAGGTCGAGGTCCCCCGGCCCACCTCGTCGAGGATGACGAAGCTGCGCTCGGTCGCCTGCGCGAGAATTGCCGCGGTCTCGACCATTTCGACCATGAAGGTCGATCGCCCCCGGGCGAGGTTGTCCGATGCGCCGACCCGGCTGAACAGCCGGTCAACCAGCCCGATCCGCGCCGCCTCGGCGGGCACGAAACTGCCGGCCTGGGCGAGGAGGACGATCAGCGCGTTTTGTCTGAGGAAGGTGGACTTGCCGCCCATGTTGGGCCCGCCGATCAGCCACAGCCGGTTGTCCGGGCCAAGAGAGCAGTCGTTCGCAACAAAGCGCTCTCCCCGCCCTGCGAGGGCCGCCTCAACGACCGGATGGCGGCCGCCCGTAACCTCCAGACAGGGCTCATGGACGATCTCCGGACGGCACCAGCTGCCTTCGGCAGCCCGTTCGGCAAGGGCGGCGGCGACATCGATCCGGGCAAGGGCCGCCGCGGTCCCGGCAATGGCGTGCCGCCGGTCGACAGCGGCGGCGACGAGTTCCTCGAAGTGGCGTTCCTCGGCGGCGAGGGCATGGCCGCCGGCCTCGCCGATCCGGCTGGCTTCCTCGTGCAGCGCCAAGGCATTGAAGCGCACCGCCCCGGCCATGGTCTGGCGGTGGGTGAAGCCGCTGTCAGGCGCCATCAGCCGGTCGGCGGAGCGGGCCGGCACCTCGATGAAATAACCGAGCACGCCGTTGTGCCGGATCTTAAGCGCAGCCACACCGGTCTCGTCGCGATATCTGGCCTCGAGCGCGGCAATGGCGCGGCGGGCGTTGCCGGCCGTCTCGCGCAGGGCGTCGAGTGCATGGTCATAGCCCGCAGCGATGAACCCGCCCTGGGCCCGTTCCGTTGGCGGGCTGGGAACAAGCGCCAGGCTATAGAGGTCGGTAAGCTCGGCATGCCCGCCGAGGTCAGGCAGCAGCGAATCGAGAAGGGCGGGCCGATCGGCCCGGCGCAACAGGTGGTCGCGCACACGGCGCGCCTCGCCAAGGCCGTCGCGCAGCTGACCGAGATCCCGTGGGCTACCCCGCCCGGCAACCACCCGGCCCAGCGCACGGCCAACATCGGGCAGCGCACGCAAGACTGCGCGCAGGTCGGCACGCAGGAGGGGATCGTCGTTCAGCCATTGTACCAGATCGAGCCGGGCACTGATCGCGGCGGCATCGGTAAGAGGGGCCGACAAGTCCTCTGCCAGCTGGCGCGCGCCGGCGCCGGTGACACAGCGGTCGACCGCATCGAGCAAGCTGCCCTTTCGCCCGCCGGTGCTGGCCTCAAGCACCTCAAGGCTCGTGCGGGTCGCCTCGTCCATCGCGAGGGCGGCATCGCCCGAGCGCACCACGGGGGGCAACAGCAGCGGCAGCCGCCCGCGTCCGACATGGTCGAGATAGGTAACCAGCCCGCCCGCAGCCGCCAGCATGGCGCGGCTGAAAGAGCCGAAGCCATCCAGCGTGGCAACGCCGTGCAGTTGGCACAGCCTGGCATGTCCATGGTCACTGTTGAATTCGCGCGCGGCGCGGGCAATGGCTTCAGCCGGAAGGACCTCCCACCCCTCCGGGCCGACCAGTTCGCTCGCCCCCAACCGCGCCAGCGCCGCCCCAATCCTTTCGGGCAGGCATTCCTCCAGTTCCATGCGCCCGGTCGAGATGTCGCAGGCCGCCACGCCGGCCATCCCGCGCACCTCGCAGACCGCCGCCAGAACATTGGCCCGGCGAGGTTCGAGCAAGGCCTCCTCGGTCAGCGTGCCGGCGGTGACGAAACGAACGATATCGCGCGCAACCAGCGCCTTCGACCCGCCGCGTTTCTTCGCCTCCTCCGGGCTTTCCACCTGTTCGGCGATGGCCACGCGGCAGCCTGCCTTAATCAGCCGCGCAAGGTAGCCTTCGGCAGAGTGAACCGGAACGCCGCACATCGGGATCGGCTCGCCCAGATGCTCTCCCCGGCTGGTCAGGGCGATGTCGAGCACCTGCGCCGCTACCCTCGCGTCGTCGAAGAACAGCTCGAAGAAATCGCCCATCCGGTAGAACAGCAGACACTCCCCGGCCTGCTCCTTCAGCGCCAGGTACTGAGCCATCATCGGCGTCGCACCCGAACGGGAGGCCGGGCCGTCGGGGCGGGCAGCAGCATGCATGGTCGGGGCATACCGCTGACGCCCGCGATTCGGAACGCTTGGCCCTGCACCTTTCCCCTATCGTCTTCGCGAAAGTGCGGTTAGGGGACCTCGTGGAGCACAGGGAGGCCGCAGGTGAGCGAAGAAAGCAACGTCCGTTTTACCGAGCGCGAAGCGCTGTTCTATCACAAGACGATCCGTCCCGGTAAAATCGAGATCATCGCCTCGAAGCCGATGGCCACGCAGCGCGATCTCAGCCTCGCCTATTCGCCCGGCGTCGCCGTACCCGTCCAGGCCATCGCCGACGATCCGGCCACTGCTTACGACTATACTGCGAAGGGCAACCTCGTCGCGGTCATATCCAACGGTACCGCTATCCTCGGCATGGGCAACCTCGGCGCGCTCGCCTCCAAGCCGGTGATGGAAGGCAAGGCCGTGCTGTTCAAGCGCTTCGCCGACGTGGACTCCATCGACATCGAGCTTGCCAGCGAAGACCCGCAGGCGCTGATCGAAGCCATCGCCATGATGGAGCCGAGCTTCGGCGGCATCAATCTGGAAGACATCAAGTCGCCCGAGTGCTTCATCATCGAGCAGGCCCTGCGCGAGCGGATGAAGATCCCGGTCATGCACGACGACCAGCACGGTACGGCGATTATCGCCGCCGCGGGTCTGGTTAACGCCTGCCACCTGACCGGGCGCAAGTTCGAGGACGTCAAAGTTGTCGTCAATGGCGCGGGCGCCTCCGCCCTTGCCTGCACGGCGCTGATCAAGTCGATGGGCGTGCGCCACGAGAATGTGACCATCTGCGACACCAAGGGGGTAATCTACGTCGGTCGTGAAAACGTCGACCAGTTCAAGTCCGCCCATGCCACCGTCACCGACAAGCGCACCCTCAAGGAAGCACTGGTCGGCGCCGACATCTTCCTCGGCCTCTCCGCCAAGGGCGCGGTCACGCAGGACATGGTCGAGGCGATGGCCCCGCAGCCGATCATCTTCGCCATGGCCAACCCGGATCCGGAGATCACCCCGCCCGACGTCAAGGCCGTTCGCCCGGATGCCATCGTCGCCACCGGCCGGTCGGATTATCCCAACCAGGTCAACAACGTCCTCGGCTTTCCCTTCATCTTCCGCGGCGCGCTGGACGTGCGCGCCACCACGATCAACGAAGAGATGAAGATCGCCGCCGCACGCGCCATCGCCGAGCTGGCCCGGGCGCAGGTGCCGGAAGAGGTGGCCGCTGCCTATGGCAAGAACCACCAGTTCGGCCTCGACTACATCATCCCCGCGCCGTTCGATCCGCGGCTGATCGAGGTCGTCTCCTCGGCCGTAGCGAAGGCGGCGATGGATACGGGCGTGGCGCAGCAGCCGATCGAGGATTTCGACGCCTACCGCACCAGCCTCAAGGCCCGGCTCAACCCGACCACTTCGGCCCTCACCACAGTCTACCAGCAGGTTAAGGACAATCCGAAGCGCGTGGTCTTCGCCGAAGCGGAAAACGAAGTGGTGCTGCGCGCCGCCATCCAGTTTCGCGATTTCGGCTATGGCACCCCGGTGCTGGTCGGGCGCGACCAGGTCGTGCGCGACAAGCTTGTGGAGCTCGGCGTGGAGCATCCGCAGAGCTTCGAGATCCACAATTCCGCGATAAGCCCTCATGTTCCGGCCATGGTCGACACACTCTATGACAAGCTCCAGCGCCGCGGCTACCTGCGCCGCGACGTGCAGCGCATGGTAAACCAGGACCGCAATGTGTTCGGCGCTGCGCTCGTCAAGCTGGGCGTGGCGGATGCGATGATCACCGGCATGACACGCACGTTCTCGCAGTCGATGAAGGAAGTGCGCCAGGTGCTGGACGCCAAGCCCGGCCACACCCCGTTCGGCGTGCACATGATGGTTGCCAAGAACTATACTGTGTTCCTGGCCGATACGACGGTGAACGAGCGCCCGACCGCGGAGGAACTCGCGCATATCGCGATCGAAACCGCTTCCGTGGCGCGGCGCATGGGCCATGAACCGCGCGTGGCGTTCCTCTCGTTCTCCACCTTTGGCAATCCGATGGGCAAATGGCTCGAGCCGATCCGCGGCGCGGTCGCCATTCTCGACGAGATGAATCCCGGCTTCGAATACGAGGGCGAAGTGGCCCCCGATGCCGCGCTCAATCCCCGGGTCATGGCCAACTACCCGTTCAGCCGGCTTTCGGGCGCGGCCAACGTGCTGGTCATGCCGGGGCTCCAGTCGGCCAACATCTCGGCCAAGCTGCTGCGCGAACTCGCCGGCAACGCGGTTATCGGGCCAATGCTGATCGGCATGGAAAAGCCGGTCCAGATCGCCCCGATGACCGCGATCGCTCCCGACATCCTGACCTTGGCAGTGCTGGCAGCAGGTGGGGTCGTCGGCTGACGTAATGGCTTGAACTTGCGGGGGCGGGAAGCTAGGCCACCCTTGTCATCTGGGGAGTAGCCAGCCGCGCGCAGCCGCACGCGGGTCCATGCGTCAACACACTCGGTCGAGAGACCGTGGCGCACGGGGATGGGAAACCATCCGGGCGAGACCAATGGCGCCGATCGCTTCGCCTGTGCCGGGCCAAAGCGGCGGTGCTGTTGTGTTTCGCATAAGGCCCGGCCGGAGAAGTCCATTGCAAGCCCTGCTCACCTCGACCGCGGTCGTCGCCCTTGCCGAGATCGGCGACAAGACCCAGCTCCTCGCCATCCTGCTCGCCACCCGCTTCAAGCGACCCTGGCCGATCATCGCGGGCATTTTTGCCGCCACCATCGTCAACCACTTCTTCGCTGCCCTGATCGGCAGCGAAGTGGCCTCGTTCCTCGATGGCAAGTGGTTCCGCTATGCCGTGGCGGTCTCGTTCCTCGCCATGGCCGCCTGGACCCTGGTGCCTGACCAGCTGGAGGAAGAGGAAGAGGTCAAGCCCGCCCGGTTCGGCGTTTTCGTCACCACGGTCATCTCGTTCTTCCTCGTCGAGATGGGCGACAAGACCCAGATCGCCACAATTGCGCTCGGCGCGCGCTACCATGATGCCCTGCAGGTCGCGATGGGCACCACGCTCGGCATGATGCTCGCCAACGTGCCCGCCGTGTTCCTCGGCAACGAACTGATCCGGCGCGTACCGCTCAAGGTCGTCCGCATGGTCACCGCCGGCCTGTTCGCCCTGATCAGCCTGTGGCTGCTGCTGCAGACTGCCGGGCTAGTCTAACCCTTGGCGATAAGGGGATAACTCAGCCCCAGGCGCGGTAGACCCCGTAGGCACTGGTGATCGTCAGCACCACGCCGACAAGGATCAGCATAAGCTTGGCCGGCAGGTGCTTGGCGCCCCAGGCCCCGATAGGCGCGGCTAGCATGCCGCCGATCAGGATGCCGAGTGTTGCCCCCGCGAGGTCGGCGAAGCCCAGCCGCCAGATGAAGGCTGCGGAGACAGTCAGGGTCAGGAAGAACTCCACGGCATTCACCGTGCCGACCACCCTGCGTGGATCGGCGCCCTGGATCAGCAAGTTGGAGGTCACCACCGGTCCCCAGCCGCCTCCCCCGGCCGCATCCAGGAATCCGCCGAGCAGCCCAAGCGAGGCAATGTGCCTGGCCTCGCGCAGCTCGGGCGGATAAAGCAGGCCGCGCACCAGCAAGTAGATGCCGATGCCGGCAAGGTATAATAGCACGAAGGGCTTGACCACGCCGGCATCGAGCGAGGTCAGCAGGTAAGCCCCGGCTACCCCGCCGACCATGCCGGGGATCAGCAGGCGCAGGAACAGCCGCTTGTCGATGTTGCCGTGAATCAGGTGGCTGATGCCAGACATGGCCGTGGTGAAGCATTCCACCACATGGATCCGCTGGGAGGCGACAGCTGGCGGCACGCCCAGCACCGCGACGAGCGCCGTGTTGGAGATGATCCCGAACGCCATCCCGAGTGCACCATCTACCAACTGGGCAGCGAAGCCCACGCCGATGAATGGCAGCAAGGCAGTCAGGTCGAAGCCTGCAAGGTCCATGATCGAATCAGCCCCGGTTCAATCTCCACCGGGATGATAGACATCATTGCGGCTGAAGCGAGGCACAATCCTTTGCCCGGGCGCAACACGGACCATCCCGTTCACCTGCGCCGGTAGCGGAAGTACCAGACCTCGTGACCGTAAACAGTGCGCGCCTTGTGCTCGTAGCGCGTCTCTGGCCAGCCCCCGGGGCGTATCTGGAAGTCCTGCGGCTTGTCGCAGAGCCATTCGAACTGGTCGCGGTGGCGGCGCATGACCATCAGCGCATGGCGCAGATAGACCGCATGGTCGGTGCCGAAGCGGAACTCCCCGCCGGGCTTAAGCTTGGCTGCGAACAAGTTGACCGGCCCGTCGTTCATCATCCGCCGCTTGGCATGGCGCGCCTTCGGCCAGGGATCCGGGTGCAGCAGGTAGATGAAGGAGAGCGCGCCATCAGGAATCCGCTCGAGTACCTCCAGCGCGTCGCCATGGTGGATCCGGACGTTGCCGAGATGCCTGTCGCGAACATGGACCAGGGCCTGGGCTACCCCGTTGAGGAATGGCTCGGCGCCGATGAAGCCATGGTCGGGCAGCATGTCGGCCCGATAGGCAATGTGCTCACCGCCGCCGAAGCCGATCTCGAAATGGAGAGGGCGCGGCCCGAAGACATCCTCGCCGAACAGGCTCGACACGGTCACCGGGCCTTCGGCGGGCACGGCAATCTGCGGCAGCAGGCGATCGACGAGCTCCTGCTGGCCGGCCCGCAGCGGCTTGCCCTTCGCCCGGCCGTAGAGCCGGTGGAGCGTGGTGGGATCGCCTTCCTTGTGCGCAGTCATTCAGGGGAGCCGGTGTGATCAAAGTAAACTGCCGGCGCGTTATGGCCCGGCTCGGCCCTTGTCTAGCCGCCTGCCACCCTGCTGACGATCAGCACCTCGCTGTCGGGCCGCACCGGAGTCGACCAGTCCTCGGCCAGCGTGCCGTCAACGGCAATGGCCAGCCCGTCGGCAGCGCGGGTCTCGAACCCCGGCGCCAGCGCCTCCAGCGCATGGACCACGCCGAACAGGGTCGCTCCGGCAACCTCCAGCGTCTCGCGGCCGCCGAACAACTCGGCGGCGACCGCGCCGGGAAGGATCACCCGTGCCAAGCGGTTACTCCCCGGCTATGGCGGCATGGACCCGTGCGGGCGAAAGCGGCAGCTGGGACAGGCGCTTGCCGATCGCCCGGCTGACCGCGTTGGCGACCGCGGCCAGCGGCGGCACGATCGGCGCCTCGCCAACGCCCTTGACCCCGTAGGGATGGGCAGGGTTGGGTTTCTCGACCAGCACCGCCTCGATCATCGGCAGGTCCGAGGCGACCGGCATCCGGTAATCGAGGAAGCCGGGGTTATCGACCTGACCGCCGGTGTTCCAGACATATTCCTCGTTCAGCGCCCAGCCGATCCCCTGGACCGCGCCGCCCTGGATCTGTCCCTCGACATAGTCCGGATGGATGGCCGTGCCCACGTCCTGCACGGCGGTGTACCGGGTGATCGTGGTCACACCGGTTTCGCTATCGACCTTGACGTCGCAGATGTGCACGGCCCCTGCGGGGAGATAGCCCTGCGCGTTCACCGTAGCGGTGGCCGATATCGGCCCGCCCGACTGGTTGGCCCGGCCCGCGATCTGCGCGATGGACAGGGTTTGCCCGGCGTTGTCGCCCGAGCCGCACCAGGCCGCTCCCTCGCGCCAGTCGACCTCTTCCACTTCCACGCCCCAGACCAGCGCGGCCCGGTGACGCATCTGTTCGATCGTGGCCTCGCAGGCCTGGATGACAGCCTTGCCCGTGGCGAAAGTGGTGCGGCTGCCTCCGGTGACATAGCTGTACCCGATGGAACTGGTATCGGCCACGACCACCCGGACACGCTCGTAGGGGACGCCCAGCGTTTCCGCTGCCATCATCGCCATGGCTGCGCGGCTGCCGCCAATATCGGGATTGCCCTCGGTGACAAGGACCGAGCCGTCCTCGGCGATCGACACTTCGGCCGACGAAGCCCCGCCATAATTGCCCCAGGCACCGGCCGCTACGCCGCGCGCCTCGCCCTCTCGCAGCGGGGCTGACCAGTGCGGGTGGGCCTTGGCCGCTTCCATCGCTTCCCGGAAACCAACCTGGCCATGCGGCAGGCCATAGAAGCCGAGATCGCCCGGCTGGGCGGCATTGCGAATGCGCATGTCGAGCGGGTCGAGCCCGAGTTGCTGGGCCAGGGCATCGATCGCCGATTCCACCGCGAACACCGACTGCGGCGCCGCCGGCGCCCGGTAGGAGTGGCAGGTGGTCATGTTCGTGAATACCGATCGGCCCTGCATGCGATAATTGGCGATGGCATAGGGCATGACGGCGGCTGCCAGGGCGATGCCGCTCATCTCGCAGACATAAGCGCCGGAGGTCAGCGTGATATCCAATTCGAGGCAAGTAATCGTGCCATCGGCCGTGGCCCCCATGCGCAGGCGCGTGGCGCTCCCCTGCGCCGGCCCCGAGGCGCGGAATATCTCGGTCCGGCTCATCACCAGGCGCACGGGCAGGCCCGCACGGCGCGAGAGCAGCATGGCGACCGGCTCGAGGAACACCCGCGTCTTGCCGCCAAAGCCGCCGCCGATCTCCAGCGGCACCACCCTGAGATCGGCCAACGGGATGCCCAGCACCTTCCCGACCTGGTCGCGAATCATGAACTGGCCCTGGCTCGATGCCCAGATCTGGCCCTGCCCGTCGGCGTTCCACAGGGCCACGCAGGCGTGAGGCTCGATATAGCCCTGGTGGACTGGCGGGGTGGCGAAACTCGCCTCGAACACTGCGTCGGCCGCGGCCAGGGCAGCGTAGAAATCGCCGCGTTCGCGGGTGACGACCCCCACTACGTTGGAGGGCCGGGCCGTAGCCGGGTCGATGCCGCGCGTAACGTGGCCGGGATGGAGCAGCGGCGCATCGGGTGCCAGCGCGTCCTCGATCGTGAGCACCGGCTCCAGCACCTCGTAATCCACCCGGATCAGCGCGAGGGCGGCTTCGGCGATACGCCGGTCGGTCGCCGCCACTGCCGCTACGCCGTGTCCATCGAACAGCACCTTATCGAGAGCCAGGGAATGGCGCGCGATATGGAATGCTTCACCCAAAGGATCGCGCGCGAAGAGGGTGGCGTCGTCGGGCATATCGGCCCCGGTCACCACCGCCTTCACCCCCGGCAGGGCTGCGGCCGCGCTGGTGTCGATCGAGCGGATGCGGGCATGCGCATGGGGGCTACGCAGGATCGCGCCGTGCAGCATGCCCGGGGCGACGAAATCAGGGCCGTAGATCGCCTTGCCGGTTACCTTGTCGACGCCGTCGGGCCGGACAGGGCGCGTGCCGACCACGCGGCAGCCTTCGCCGGTGGCAAGCTTTCCGCTGGGGGCGTTCATGCCGGACTCCTTTCCTGGCGCAGGTCGGCGGCGGCGGCGAGCACGGCGCGGATGATCTTGTCGTAACCGGTACAGCGGCACAGGTTTCCGGCCAGCCAGTAGCGGGCTTCGGTCTCGGTCGGCTCCGGATTGTGGTCGAGCAGGGCCTTGGCGGCGACCAGCACGCCGGGGGTGCAGAACCCGCACTGGAGCGCACCATGCTTGAGGAACTGCTGCTGCAGCGGATGCAGGTCTTGGCCCTCGACCATGCCTTCGATCGTCATGATCCGGCGCCCCTCCGCCTCGGCGGCAAGCACCAGGCACGAGCAGACCATCTCGCCATCGAGCATGACCGTGCAGGCGCCGCAATCACCCGAACCGCATCCCTCCTTTGAACCGGTCAGGCCAAGCTGGCCCCGCAGCGCTTCGAGCAGGGTGGTGTCAGGTGCGCACAGAAACTCCCGGGAGTCGCCGTTCACGGTGGTGGTGACATGCAGGCGGCTCATCGGTCAGGCCTCCTTACGGACGGCCGCGCGCTCGGCGGCCTTGAGGGCGGCACGACGGGCAAGCACCCCGGCCATGGCTATGCGGTAGGCGGCGGTGCCTCGCTTGTCGTCGATCGGCCGGGCCGCGGCTCGGCAGGCGGCAGACAGGGCGGCGAGGGCCGTGTCATCGAGCTTGGTGCCGACCAGAGCGGCGCCGGCCGCCTCGACCAGGACAGCGGTCGGCGCCACTGCGCCAAGGGCCACGCGCGCCGCAGCGCAGGTGCCGTCCACGGCCAACTCCAGCCAGACCCCTGCGCCGACGACGGCGATGTCCATCTCGGTGCGCGGGGTCAGCCGCAGGTAGGCGTCGGCCCCTGCCCGGGTCTGGGGCGGCAACAGGAACTCGGCCACCACCTCTCCTGGGGCAAGGCTGGTCCGTCCCGGTGCTATCGGCACCTCGGACGCAGCCACCTCACGTTCGCCGGCGGGACCGACCACGCGGCAGCGGGCGCCGGCCGCGATCAGCGCGGGAACGCTGTCGGCCGCCGGCGAAGCGTTGCACAGGTTCCCCGCCAGCGTGGCGCGGTTACGCACTTGGACGGAACCGATGAGGTTGGCCCCCTCGACCAGGCCGGGCCAGGCCGCGGCGAGTTCGGTATGAGCTTTCAGCGCCGTGCAGGGCGTGGCAGCGCCGATGGCGAAGCCACCGTCCGCGGTGCGGCGGATGCCGGTCAACTCAGGGATCCGCTTGAGATCGACGATGCTATCCGGCAATGCCCGGCCCGAACCCATCTGCACGATGAGGTCGGTTCCCCCGCCGAGCGGGCGGGCTCCGGCCGCAGCAAGCAGCTTGACGGCATCGGCCAGGCTGGCAGGCGAATGGAATGTTGCGGTAGTCATGACTCTCCCCGGCGATGCGTCGAGTGTCGAACATCCCGGGGCAATGTCAACGCCCCTAGTGTGCCGGTCAGCCTGCAGCGGGTTCCCATGACAACTTGACGGTCGCGCCAGCCCGCTGCAACACCCTGCCGCTCATGCAGGCTGTAGTTTGAAGGATATACAGATGAAGCGCTCACTCGGCCGTCGCCAGGTCAACGCTATCGGCCTCGGCTGCATGAACGTCAGCCACGCCTATGGCGAGCCGTTGCCTCCGGCGGCGGGCGCGCGCATCCTCGATCGCGCGATCGAGCTGGGCTACGATCATTTCGATACGTCCCGCGTCTACGGTGGCGGACGCAACGAAACGCTGATTGGCGAGGTCCTCAAGGGCCGCCGCAACAAGGTCTATCTCGCATCGAAGATCGGCATCCACTTCGCCGATGGCCGGCGCTGGATCGATTGCTCGCCGGCGGCCATTCGCGCCGGGCTCGACCAGAGCCTGCAAGCGCTCCAGGTCGACCATATCGACCTCTATTACATGCACCGGCGCGACTTCACCGTTCCCATCGAGGAATCGGTGGGCGCGATGGCCGACCTCGTCGCAGCCGGCAAGATCGGTGGCATCGGCCTGTCGGAAATGAGCGCGGAAACCTTGCGCCGCGCCCATGCCGTTCATCCGATCGCCGCCATGCAGACCGAATATTCGCCATGGTCGCGCAATGTCGAGATTGCCGTGCTTGAAGCAACCCGTGAACTCGGCACGGCGCTCGTCGCCTTCTCCCCGCTCGGCCGCGGAGCGCTGTGCGGTGAACTGCGCGATCCCGCGACCCTGGTCCAGAGCGACCTGCGCAACTTCCTGCCGCGCTTCCAAACCGGCAACTGGCAGCGCAACCTGGTCCTGATCGACCTGCTCGGCAAGCTTGCCGCCGAGGCCGGCGTGACTCCGACCCAGCTGTGCCTCGGCTGGGTTCTCGCGCGGGCTGAGCATATCCATGCGATCCCCGGCACCACCCAGATCGCACATCTGGAGGAAAATGTTGCGCGGGCCGATTGGGTACCGGGCGCGGATCTCATTGCGGCGGTCGATGCGCTGTTCACGCCCACCGCAGTATCCGGCGGCCGCTACACCGAAGAACTGCAATCACAGGTCGAGACGGAAGAGTTCGCGCCCGCCTGACCTACGGCAAGTCGTGCCGGTCAGGCCCTGAACACGACCGTCTTGTGGCCGTCGAGGAAGACCCGGTCTTCCAGATGCATCAACACGGCCGTGGCCAGCACCCGGCGTTCGATATCGCGGCCCTTGCGCACCAGTTCGTCGGGAGCATCGGCATGGCTGATGGCCTCGACATCCTGGTGGATGATCGGTCCCTCGTCGAGATCGGCGGTGACGTAGTGAGCGGTCGCGCCGATCATCTTGACGCCCCGCGCATGGGCCTGATGATAAGGCTTGGCGCCCTTGAAGCCGGGCAGGAACGAGTGATGGATGTTGATGCAGCGGCCGGATAGGAATGCCGAGAGCTCGTCCGAGAGTATCTGCATGTAGCGCGCCAGCACGACCAGCTCGGCGCCGGTATCGTTCACGATCTCGCGAATTCTGGCCTCCTGCTGGGGCTTGGTTTCCCGGGTGACCGGCAGGTAGTGGAAGGGAATGTCTTCTCCCAACGCGCCATTGAGCGCCTCGCGCGGATGGTTTGAGACTATGCCGACCACGTCCATCGGCAGCTCGCCGATCCGGTGGCGATAAATCAGGTCGGTCAGGCAATGGTCGAACTTGCTGACCAGCAGAAGCACCTTCTTGCGCGTCGCCGTCGCCCGGACGCGCAGGTCCATGCCGAGTGCGCCGGCCACTTCGGCGAAGCCCGCCGAAATCGTCGCCGCGTCATGACCGGGGCAATCGAAACCGATGCGCATGAAGAACCGGCCGGTGTCCACGGCGTTGAATTGCTGGGCTTCGCGGATGTTGCCGCCCAGCTGGAACAGGCGCCCGGTCACTGCCGCCACGAGGCCGGGGCGGTCCGGGCAGGCCAGGGTCAGGACGTAGTCGTGGTGCATGTGCGCTCTGCTCGCGTGATCGCTGTCTGCGCGCCCATGTCCGATCCGCGCCCGCGCTGCAAGCTGCGCTGAGAGGCGGTTGCGGCATTCGGCCAACGCGCCTGCATAAATTCCTGGCGCGGGCCGACCGGTTGCCCGGCCCTTCGATCAACCGTTGGGCCCGGCCTGGTCGACCGCGGCGGGGTCCGCGGGATGGTCGGGAGTGGCCGTAACATCGACGGTTGCCGCCTCGCCCGTCACCGGGGCAATTCCGGCCTTGTCGAAGATCGGGGCTATCTCCTCGCGCGGCGCAACCAGGTAGGCGAGGCTTCCGGGCGCTAACCCACTGCCGTCCTGGCCGAAGCGGTGCTCCGCACCCGGTGCCTCGTCGGCGAGGGTGAAGGCATTGGCAAAGGCACCGTCGGTTGCAGTGGCAGCGGCCTGACGCGTGGAGGCGCTCGTTTCCGCAGGAGCAGCCCGCCCGGTCGGCGGCCTGGTCCCGGCCACCTCAACATGGTCGGGTGCGGGCACGGTGGCCAACCGCAGACTGCGCCTCGGCTTGACGGACAGTGCGACCCCGCTCGCGGCCAGCACCCGATGCACTGCCGCCGCCGAGGTGAGCACCCGGCCTGCGCCAACCTTGGCAAGCTGGGCCGGTCCCAGCAGCGGAACGGCAGAGACCGGCGCGGCTTCCGCCACAACGGAGTTGGCGGGCATCGCGGCCGGCCGGTCCGCCCCGGGAGCCGCTGGCAGCAACGGCTCGGCATATGCGAGTTCCGCCGCGACCTCAGCCGTCCGATCCATGCGGTGCTTCGCATAGACCGCGCCGGCGCAGTCAGCCGCGACAAAGGCGAAAATGGCGATCCTGGTCGCCTGCTTGCGACTATTGCGCTTCATGTTGTCCTCCGCTGCCCGGCCATCACGCCGGACGCCCGCCCCCCTGCAGACACGATTCGCATTGCAATCGTATGCCAGCCCCGCCCTCGTGACCAGCCCGGCTTCCCAAGCCGTCATCCGAATGTAACAATGACTCTGTCATCCACGGGGCAATCGGGGGCTGCTTGAGGAATACGGTGGACGCACTGCCTGAAACGTTGAACGGCGCAGGGGCGGGCGGCACCGGGCGGCACCCGGAGCTGTTCTTCAACCGCGAATTGTCGTGGCTGGCGTTCAACCGCCGTGTGCTGGCCGAAGCGCAGAACCTCGAGTACCCCCTGCTCGAACGGCTACGGTTCCTCTCCATTTCCGGCAGCAATCTCGACGAGTTCATGATGGTCCGCGTCGCCGGAATCGCCGGCCAGGTCGCGCGCCGGATCGAGGAAGTCTCGGTCGACGGGCTGACCCCGGGCCAGCAACTCGCCGCCCTGCGCGAAGGGGTCAGCCAACTTGTCGCCGCCCAGCAGGCCAGCCTCGAACAGCTCGCGCCCCTGCTCGCCGAAGCCGGGGTCTGCATCATCGGCGAGGGGCAATGCTCGGGTGCCGATGCCAGGTGGCTGGCCGACTATTTCATCGAACATGTCCTGCCGGTGATTACCCCCCAGGCGATCGATCCGGCCCATCCGTTCCCGTTCATCGCCAACCAGGGCACCGGCATCCTGTTCTCGCTGGTCCGGGTGGCCGATGCCTCGCCCGTCACCGAAATGGTGCTGATCCCACCGGCCCTCCCGCGCTTTGTGCGCGTGCCCGGCGAAGCCGCCCGCTGGATCGGCATCGCCGACCTGATCGTCGAGCATGCCGGCGCCCTTTTCCCCGGCTTTCGCGTGCTGGGCAGCGGCGCCTTCCGGGTCCTGCGCGACAGCGACATCGAGATCGAGGAAGATGCCGAGGATCTCGTGCGCTACTACCGCACGGCGATCCAGCGCCGACGGCGGGGCAAGGTCATCATGCTCCAGCTGCAACAGGACTTCGATCCCGCGGCCGAGGCCCTCCTGCGCGACCAGCTGGATCTCGGCAATGCCCTGGTGCTGCAGATGGGCCGGCAGGTCGATTTCACCGGACTTGCGGCGATCCTCGACGAACCCCGGCCTGACCTCAAATTCCCCCCCTACTCCCCGCGCTATCCCGAGCGCATTCGCGAACACGACGGGGATTGCTTCGCCGCGATCCGCGAGAAGGACATCGTTATCCACCACCCCTACGAGAGCTTCGAGGTGGTGATCGATTTTCTCCGCCAGGCGGCGCAGGATCCCGATGTGGTGGCGATCAAGCAGACACTTTATCGCGCCGGCAAGCAGTCTGCGGTCATCGCCGCGCTGATCTCTGCGGCCGAGGCGGGCAAGTCGGTGACCGCCGTGGTCGAACTGAAAGCCCGCTTCGACGAGGAGCAGAACCTGCTCTGGGCCAGCCAGCTTGAACGCGCCGGGGTCCAGGTGATCTACGGTTTCGTCGACTGGAAGACCCACGCCAAGGTTTCGATGGTAGTACGGCGCGAGGCTGACGGGTACCGCACCTACTGCCACTTCGGCACGGGCAACTACCACCCGATGACCGCGCGGATCTACACCGACCTGTCCTTCTTCACCGCCGACCCCAAGGCCGGGCGCGATGCCGGGGCCCTGTTCAATTTCATCACCGGTTATGTCGAGCCCAAGTCAACTGAACTGCTGGCCATCTCGCCGATCAACCTCAGAAAGAAGCTCTACGACTGCATCGACGCCGAGATCGCCTTAGCCCGCGCCGGCAAGCCGGCGACGATCTGGGCCAAGCTCAACCAGCTGACCGACGAGGGCCTGATCGAGCGCCTCTACGCGGCCAGCCGCGCCGGCGTGGAAGTGCGGCTCGTGGTCCGCGGGATCTGCTGCCTCAGGCCGGGCCTGCCCGGCGTGTCGGAGCGGATCACGGTAAAGTCGATCATCGGCCGCTTCCTCGAGCACAGCCGAATCTGGGCCTTCGGAAATGGCGCCAACCTGCCCAACGGGCGTGCCCGGGTCTACATCTCCTCGGCCGACGGAATGAGCCGCAACCTCGACCGGCGGGTGGAGGTGCTCGTCCCGATCCGCAACCGCACGGTCCACGACCAGGTGCTCGATCAGGTCATGCTCGCCAACCTGCTCGATACCGAACAATCGTGGGTGCTCGCATCCGACGGATCCTATCGCCGGCTCGACCCGGGCCCGAAACCTTTCAACCTCCACAGGTATTTCATGACCAACCCCTCGCTTTCCGGGCGCGGTGCTGCTTTGGCGAGCGGGCGCAAGGTGCCCAAGCTGGCCCTGCGCCGCGGCGGCGGGCGGTGATTCGCCTCCCAACGA
>DASTGC010000014.1:0-3916 GCA_035719485.1 Novosphingobium sp. | reverse complement strand
ATGCGCAGGAACTCGCCGCGGAGAGCGCGCCCGTCGATCTCCACCGCCATGGTCTGCGACAGGTCGCCCTTGGCGACCGAACCGATCACCCGGGCAACTTCGGTCGTCGGCTGGACCATGTCGTCGATAAGTTCGTTGATCGCGCTGAGGGTCAGCTCCCAGTCGCCGACCGCTCCGCGCACCGTCGCGCGATGGCCGATCTTGCCCTCCTTGCCCACCACCCGTGACAGGCGCTGGAACTCCTCCGACATTCGCCGGTTGAGTCCGACGACTTCATTGAACAGCGCAGCGATTTCCTGGTCCTCGGGCCGGCCTTCGTCCGGGAGCGAAACCGTGAAGTCGCCGTTGCGCAACCGGCGCAGGGCGGCGACGAGTTCGCGACGACCAACCTCGAATTCGCCCTTCGCCGGCAGCTTGTTCATGGAAACCCTCCCGATGCGATCCCTAGGCACGCACGGCGCCCGCTGTCGGAACAGGTAAATTTGGTTTTAGTTCCGATACTTAGGTGGACTTGGGGCGGGTTCGCACGCCAATGGGACGAACCGATTGGTGATACCTTCGGTCGTCACCCGATCGGCTGGAGTTCCGCGGATCGCCGAACCGGGAAAGCAGGCCTTCTCTCGCGGAGGGGACAAGCTATCCCACCGACTGGCGCTTCCTGCGCAAGCCGCTCGACATCGCCGAACTTTCGTTCCTGCTGGCAGATTGCTGCGACTGAACGGCACGCCTGCCTGAAGGCTACTGACGCTCAGCGCGGGAAAGTGGTGCCCGGGGACGGAATCGAACCGCCGACACCATGATTTTCAGTCATGTGCTCTACCAACTGAGCTACCCGGGCATTCCGTGATCGTTCCCCACTGCCTTTCGTCCGAAATGGCGGCGGAGTGGGGGCGGCCCTGAGGTTGGCATGGGGCTGCCCCGCGATTGGAAGCGCGCCTATGGCGAAGGGGGGCGCGGTTGGCAATAGGGTTTGTTGTCAGGGGATCACCGGGTCCCCCGCCTGCGAGCCTGGCATCAGATCGGGCATGCGCGACCGCGTGCTTTGCTCGTCGCCCGGTTCGTGGCAGAGCATGATCCGGAATACCGCGCGAGCGCGCGAGATATGCTTTGTCGGAACGACAGTAAGGGGATGTCATGAAGGTTCAAATTCTGGCGAAAAGCGGGGACGGTGTGCGGTTGGTGGTCGAGGAGCGGCCCAGCCCGGTGCCCGGGCCCGGCGAAGTCCGCATCCGGGTGCGGGCGGCAAGCCTCAACTATCGCGATCTCCTGTTCCGTCAGATGCCCTCGATGCTCGGCAGGATCCCTGTTTCGGATGGCGCGGGTGAGATCGCCGCAGTCGGCCCGGGCGCAAATCGCTGGCAGGTCGGCGATCGGGTAATGGCGATGTTCATGCCGGAATGGACCTCTGGCCCGTTCCTCAGGCGCTACGGCGCCTATGCCTTCGGCAATGACAAGCTCGACGGCATGCTGGCGCAGGAGGTCATCGTGCCGGAGACTGCGCTGGTCCGGGTGCCCAGCCACCTTTCGTTCGAGGAAGCCTCAACGCTGCCTTGCGCCGGCGTTACGGCCTGGCATGGGCTGGTGGAGCGCGGCGGCCTTGGCCCGGATCACACCGTGCTGGCGCAGGGGACCGGCGGCGTGGCCATATTCGGCCTGCAAATCGCCAAGGCGATCGGCGCTCGCTGCATCATCACTTCGTCCTCGGATGCCAAACTGGACCGGGCACGTCAGTTGGGCGCCGATGTGGGCATCAACTATGCCGAGCACGCGGACTGGCATGTCAAGGTGCTCGAGGCGACCAATGGGCTGGGCGCATCGCACATTCTGGAACTGGGTGGCCAGGATACCTACGAAAAGTCAATCCAGGCCCTGGCTGGCGACGGCAAGATCATCCAGATCGGCCTGCTCTCGGGCCCTGGCAGCCCGCGGTTGGCGGGACTGGTTTCGGTCAATGGCGATATCCATGCGATCATGGTCGGCTCGGGCACGCACCTTGAAGACCTCTCCGGCTTCATGGAGCAGCACCTGATCCATCCGGTCGTGGATTCAACCTTCCCCTTCGAGGAAGCCGAAGCGGCGCACGATCACCTGCGCAGCGGCAAGCATTTCGGCAAGGTCGTGATCACGCTCTGACGCGTCATTCGCCGTGGTCGTCGTCCCCCGCGCGCGGGCCGGGGAGGGCATAGCCATCTTCCAGCCACTGGACGAGGTCGCGGTCGCGGCAGCGTGGCGAGCAGAACGGCGCGTGGGCCTCGATCCGGGGCTTGCCGCAGATCGGGCACTTGCGGGGGGTGGTGGCTGGCATCACGCCATGACCTGGGCATAGCCGCCGTCAAGCGCAAGGGTTGAATCGATGCGCCATTCCAGAGTCCGGCCGGTTCGGCGCGATAGCTGGCCTTCCCATTCGGCCGTGATCGCCCCACGCACCGCCGGGTGGCAGACCAGGAGCAGGCGCGGCCCCGCATCGGTCAGGGCTTCTGCCCGGCGCAGCAGCAGGCGGGCCGCGGCTCCGGGCCGGTCGAAGGCGAGGCGCTGGATCAGCGAGGGCCGTTGGAGCCGGGCAACGATCTGAACGAAGCCAAACCCGTTCATAGCCGTCCGCTCATGCGGCCAGTCGGCGAGTGCTGTCGCCATGGCCTCGTCCACCACCTTGCGATCGGCCCGCGCCTCCAGCGTCGGAAAATCGATGCCGATCGAACCGGCCAGGTCGAACCGGCGGATCGCGCTGCCGGCGGCCTTGGCCGCAGCGATGGCGAGGGCCGGAGCGGGCAGCGTCCCATCGACGTCGATAACTGTCATGCCCGGCGTAGGTGTGACGGTAAGCGCTCCGCCGGGAAAGGCGACTTCCCCGGCCCAGGCTTCCGTCCACAGCTCGTCCCACACGTGGCCAAGCCGGCGCACCTTGCGGACCGGTAGGCCAGTTGCCGCAAGAGCGGCGGCGAGATCCGGCGCGGCGCGGACGGGCTCAGTGGTGGGACGGGCCTGGGCGAGCTTTTGCCGCCCCTGCTCGGCTTGCCGGGCACGGATGACCGCCAGGCGCAGGCATGCGCCTTCGGCAGCTTCGCGCGGCAGGCGGTCAACCAGCGCTTCTTCGCCGGATGGGAAGCGGGCGGTCCCGCGGGATGAGCCGGCTGCGCGGTGAACAAGGATGGCGTCGGCCACTTCGCCCGGCGCGAGCCGCCCCGGCCAGTCGATGCGCGCGGCGACGATTTCTCCATGGTCGATCAGGATCGCGCGATGTTCGGCGATCCCTTCCTCGACCTGCCACTCAGGCAATTTGGAACCCGGCGGCGCGAAGCAGGGCGCGCGTCTCGAACAGGGGCAGGCCGACCACGCCCGAATGGCTCCCGCCGATCCAGGCGATCAGGCCTTCGGCGCTGCCCTGGATGGCATAACCGCCGGCCTTGCCGTGCCATTCGCCGCCAGCCAGGTAGGCTGCGATTTCCGCCTCCGACAGCGGCTTGAAGCGGACGATGGTTTCGGACAACCGCTCGCGCAGCGTGCCGTCGGGCCCGGCGAGGGCGATAGCCGAGAGCACGCGGTGCCGTCGGCCGGACAGCAGTTCGAGGCAGTGGCGTGCCGTGGCTTCGTCCTCCGCCTTGGGGAGGATGCGGCGTCCACAGGCCACAACGGTGTCGCCGGCCAGCACGTGCCCGTCTGCGGCTGGGACGGCGAGGGCCTTCTCCCGGGCCATGCGGCGGGCATAGTCCCGCGGTGCTTCGGCCTTGCGCGGGGTTTCGTCGATATCGGCGGCAGCGATGCGGGCTGGCGAGATTCCCAGTCGGCCGATAAGGTCACGCCTGCGGGGCGAGGCCGAGGCGAGGATGAGCGCCCGGGCACCGGCCATCTCGGTCAGAAGCCGCCAGGACCGCCGCGGCCGGGCATGAAGCGATAGGTGATGCGGCCCTTGGTAAGG
>DASTGC010000013.1:0-13973 GCA_035719485.1 Novosphingobium sp. | reverse complement strand
CGGCTGCGTGCCGACGCTCCCACCCGGGCGAAACAGGGTCTAGCGCGTCCGCGCCTGTCCCGCTAGGGCAGCACGACAAAGCGACGGGCGCAGTTCCCGCGCGCCAAGAAGGACCCGTGGATGATCATTCGCCCCCGCCTGCTCGCCGCAACCGGACTGGCCCTGCTCACTGCCGCCCTCGGCGGGTGCAAGCACAAGGGCGAACTCGTGGTCGATGAGGGCGTGGGTGTCACCGCGGTGCGCGGCGCCTGCCCCGCCGTCGGCATTCCCGATTTCACCGGCGACGTCACCCTGTTCCGCACGCCCGGTGCCACCGATTCCGGCTCGCTCGACGTCACCGCCGCGATTACCAACCTGCGCCCCAACTGCGCCCAGGGCGGGACCACCGAAAAAGTCTATTCGCAAACCGGGTTCGATGTGCTTGCCCGCCGCACCGACACCCGCGGCGCCCGCACGGTCCAGCTCCCCTATTTCGTCACCATCCTGCGCGGCGGCACGGCAGTGATCTCCAAGCGGGTCGGCACGGTCACCCTCAACTTCGCCGACGGGCAGGAGCGCGCCCAGGCCCACGCCGAGGCCGGCGCCTACATCGACCGCGCCGAAGCCACCCTGCCGGAGGACATCCGCCGCCGCATCACCCGCAAGCGCAAGGCCGGCGATGCCGATGCCGCGGTCGATCCGCTAACCATGCCCGAGGTCCGCGCGGCCGTCGCCCGCGCCTCGTTCGAGGTCCTCATCGGCTTCCAGCTGAGCGAACAGCAACTGGCCTACAACGCCACCCGGTAAGCCCCGCTTGCGTCTCCACTTCCCATTCGCGCTGGCCCTAGCCGCAGCCGTCCCGGCCGCGGCGGCCTTGCCGGACTACCGCCTGGTCATGACGCCTGAGGAAGGGCCGCTCGATCCCTCGGTCCAGGCGCGCTACACCCCGGCGCTCAAGGCCTGCCAGGACCGCGCCGAGTCCACGGACGATAACGCCCGCTGCTACGAGGCCGAGGCCGCGCGGCAGGATGCGGCGCTGAACCGGGTCTGGCGGGCAGTCTGGACACCCCTCGCCCCGGCGCGCAAGGCAGAGCTCCTCGCCAGCCAGCGCAAGTGGATCGCCGCCCGCGATCCCTTCTGCACCAGTGTCGCCGACGAGTTTTCCGGCGGCACGATCCATTCGCTGATCTGGTTCAACTGCAACGCGGAGCAGTCGATCCGGCGAACCCTTTGGCTGGAAAGGGTCGCGCGATAGGGTTCTGCGTTCGGCGGGGGCTTCGCCAAGCTCAGCCTGGGCGGGATTTGGACGCAGGAATGAAGGCCCGCTTGGCCTGAGCCTGCCGAAGGCCCAAGCCCAACGCCCGCAGAGCCCCTCCCCCACTTCCCCCCGCGCCCCAAACCGGCTAGGCGCGCGGCCATGTCCGCCAACAGCCAGACCGCCACGCTCCATTCCGCCTTCGCCGGCCACGTCGCCGCCGCGCTCACCGCCTTGGAGCAAGCCGGCACCCTGCCCGCCGGGCTCAACCACGCCGCCGTGACGGTCGAGCCGCCGCGCGATTCCTCCCACGGCGATCTCGCCACCAATGCCGCCATGGTCCTCGCCAAGCCGGCAGGCATGAACCCGCGCCTGCTGGCCGAGGCCCTCGCCGCCGAGCTGGCGAAGATCCCCGAGGTCACCGCCGCCGAGATCGCCGGCCCCGGCTTTCTTAACTTGCGCGTGGCGCCCGGCGCCTGGCTGGCCGAGCTCCACGCCATTGCCCGGCTCGGCGCCGACTATGGCCGCTCCGCCGTCGGCGCGGGCACCAAGGTCAACGTCGAATATGTCTCGGCCAATCCCACCGGCCCGATGCACATGGGCCACTGCCGCGGCGCAGTCGTCGGCGATGCCCTCGCCGCCCAGCTCGAATATGCCGGGCACCAGGTCCGCCGCGAATACTATGTCAACGATGCCGGCGCACAGGTCCAGGTCCTCGCCCGCTCCGTCCATGTTCGCTACCGCGAGGCGCTGGGCGAAGCCGTGGGCGAAATTCCCGAAGGCCTTTACCCGGGTGACTACCTGGTGCCCGTCGGCCAGGCCCTCGCCGACGAATTCGGCGACCGCTATGCCGCTGTCCCCGAGAGCGAATGGCTGGTGCTGTTCCGCACCCGCGCCGTCGCGGCCATGATGGAAATGATCAAGGCCGATCTCGCCCTGCTCGGCATCACGCATGAGGTCTTCGCCTCGGAGGCCGAACTGCAGGCCTCGGGCAAGGTCGATGCCGCCGAAGCCTGGCTGCGCGCCCACGATCTGGTCTATGATGGCCTCCTCGAAGCCCCCAAGGGCAAGACGCCGGAGGACTGGGAACCGGTCGAACTCCCCCTGTTCCGCTCGACGAAGTTCGGGGATGACCAGGATCGCCCGATCAGGAAGAGTGACGGGAGCTGGACCTATTTCGGGGCAGACCTCGCCTATCACTTCCAGAAAGCGCAGGAGGCCGACGCCCTCGTCGATATCTGGGGGGCCGACCATGCCGGCACGGTCAAGCGGATCAAGGCCGCCGTCGCCGCGCTCACCGGGGCCGATGGCAACAAGCCCAAGCCGTTCGAGGTCAAGCTGGTCCAGATGGTCCAGCTCCTGCGCGATGGCGAGCCGGTCAAGATGTCGAAGCGCGCGGGAACCTTCGTCACCCTGGCCGATGTCGTGCGCGAAGTGGGCAAGGACGTCGTGCGCTTCACCATGCTCACCCGCAAGCCCGAAGCCCAGATGGACTTCGATTTCGCCAAGGTGGTCGAAGCCTCGAAGGACAATCCGGTCTTCTACGTGCAGTACGCCCATGCGCGGATCTGCTCGACCTTGCGCAAGGCCGCTGCCGAAGGGCTGGCCCCGTCCGCCGATGCCCTGGACCGGCTGGGCGATGAGGAACTGGGCCTGGTCAAGCTCGCCGCCCAGTTCCCCCGCCTCGTCGAAGCTGCGGCCGCCGCGCGCGAGCCGCACCGCATCGCTTTCTTCCTCGGCGATCTTGCCGCCGCCTTCCACGCCTACTGGAATCTCGGCAACGATCGTCCCGATAAGAGATTCATTGTCACTTCGGAGCCAGTTCTTACCGGCGCGAGGCTTTTCCTCGGCCAGCAAATCGGGCAATTGATCCGTAACGGCCTCGCCATTCTCGGTGTCGAGGCGGTCGAGGAACTCTGAAGAGGGCCTGCAAGGGGCAACGCAGCATGAGCGATGAGCGGGACGAGCAGCGCGAACACCATCCCTTCGATCCCCCGGCGGATCGTGCGCCTGAAGGCGATCTTCACGAAGCCTCCGCGCCCCAACTGGCGCTCCATGAGGATGAACGGCTCCCCTGGCTCGAATCCGCCGACGATGACGATGATGATGAAGGCGCGATCGATACGGGGCGGGTCCTGCGCTTCGTCGGGTTCGGGCTCGCGCTGGTCCTCGTGGTCGTCGGCGCGCTGTGGTTCGTCAGCCATCGCGGTCCTGCCACCAACCAGGTCGCCGATGGCGGCGTGATCAAGGCTCCGGCAGAACCTTACAAGCAGGTCCCGGCCAACCAGGGCGGCAAGACCTATGCCGGCACGGGTGATAGCGCCTTTGCCGCGTCCGAGGGCAAGTCCACCCCGGCCCATCTCGGCAACGGCGGTGAGGCTCGTGTCGCCGCCCCGTCGGGCCAGCCCGGTGCTGCCGCAGCGGCAGAGCCTGCGGGCGTTGGCGTCCAGGTCGGCGCCTATACCTCGCAGGCCGCCGCCGAAGCGGGCTGGACCCGCCTGTCCGGCAGCAGCGAGGCGCTGAAGGGCGTCAGGCACCGTGTCGTCCAGGGCACGGCCGATATCGGCACTGTCTACCGCCTCCAGGCCGTCGCCCCCGATGCCGCAGCCGCCAATGCGCTGTGCTCCAGCCTGAAGAGCGCGGGGATCGCCTGCCAGGTCAAGGGCTGAACGCCGGATCGCCGGCCGTCGGCTGATCGCCCGGCCGCGCGTTCCCCCCCTTGCTCCCGCCCGCCCTGCCCCTACCTTCGCGCGCGATGCTTCGCCGCCTGATTCTCCGCATTCCCGTCCTTTGCGCGCTCGCCCTCGCCGCCTGCGCCCCGCACCTTGCGCCGCCGCCCGCGATCACCGCATCGCCGCCCCGGCCCCGCCCGGTCTGGGCCATGGAAGAGAGCGATGTCCCGCTTGATCCGGCCTTCCGCGCCAGCCGCCTGGCCAACGGCATGCGCTTCATCGTGCGCCACAACGCCATGCCGCGCGGCACCCTGCTGGTCCGCATGGAAGTTTCCGCCGGCTCGCTCGACGAGACCGACGCCGAACGCGGCTATGCCCACTTCGTCGAGCACATGGCCTTCAACGGCTCGACCCACGTGCCAGAGGGCGAAATGGTCCGCCTGCTGGAGCGCAACGGTCTCGCCTTCGGCGCCGATACCAATGCCCAGACCAACTTCCACTATACCCTCTACACCCTCGACCTCCCCCGCGCCTCTCCAGCTTTGCTCGATACCGCGCTGATGCTGATGCGTGAAACCGCCAGCGAACTGACCATCTCGCCCGAGGCCGTGGCCCGCGAACGCGGCGTGGTCCTGTCGGAAATGCGCGACCGCAACACCTATGCCCTGCGCGCCGCGGTCGACGAGATGCACTTCGTCAATCCGGGCGCCCGCTATACCGAGCGCCTGCCCATCGGCACCACCGCCACGCTCGACGCCGCCACCGCCGATGCCCTGCGCGCCTTCTGGCGGCGGACCTACGTTCCCGCCAGGACCACCATTGTCGTTGTGGGCGACCTGCCGGACGACACGGTCGAGGCCGCCATCCGCAAGCATTTCGAGGACTGGCAGGCCGCCCCCTCCCCGCCACAGCCCTCGGCCGGTCCGGTCGCCTTCGCCGACAAGGGGCGCACCGGCATCTATGTCGATCCGGCCCTCTCCGAGCGCGTGTCCGCCGCCCGCAACGGTCCGTGGGAAGATCGGCCCGACAGCGTCGCCAAGCGGCGCGAGACCCTGCTGCGCCAGGTCGGTTACGATATCCTCGGCCGCCGCTTCCAGCGCCTTGCCCGCCAGCCGGATGCCCCCTTCCGCGGCGCTTCGCTCTCGACCGGCGACGTCTTCCGCGCCGGCCGCACCACCAGCCTCGATGTCGACACGGTCGATGGCGGCTGGCGCAAGGGCCTCGTCGCCGCCGCCCGCGAATATCGCCGCGCCATGGCCTATGGCTTCACCCGCGACGAGGTGGCCGAGCAGGTCGCCGTCGTGCGCACCGCCCACCGCAATGCCGCCGGCGCCGCGGCCACCCGTTCCAACGCAGCGCTCGTCGCCGCCGCCCTCGCCCTCGTGCGCGACGATATGGTGCCCGCCACGCCCGAAAGCTCGCTCGCCCGGCTCGAGGCCTTCATTCCCGCGATCACCCCCGAGGCCGTGCTGGCCGCGCTCAGGCGCGAGGCGCTGCCGCTCGACCAGCCGCTCCTGCGCTTCGCCGGCCGCCGCCCGCCCGAAGGCGGCGCCCCGGCGATCCGCGCCGCCTGGAACGAGGCCATGCACGGCCGCGTCACCCGGTCCGGGGCCAGCGCGCCGGAAGCCTTCGCCTATACCGATTTCGGCCCGGCGGGCCGGGTCGTTGCCGACCAGCGCGAGCCAGCCCTCGGCATCCGCGAGATCCGCTTCGCCAACGGCGTGCGCCTCAACCTCAAGCAGACCGCGCTCGAGCAGGACCGCGTCATGGTCTCGCTCAATCTCGATGGCGGCGACATGCTCGTCACCCGCGAGGATCCCCTCGCCACCGAGATGATGAGCGCCTTTGCCGCCGGCGGGCTCGGTCGCCACAGCCAGGACCAGCTCCAGTCGATCCTCGCCGGGCGCACCGTCGGCGTTGATCTGCGCTCCGGCCCGGAAACATTCACCGCGATCACGCAGACCACGCCCGCCGATCTCGAACTGCAGCTCCAGCTGATGACCGCTTACCTGGTGGATCCCGGCTACCGCCCCGAAGGCGAGACGATCTACCGTCAGAACGTCAACAACTTCTTCGCCCAGCGCTTCGCCACCCCCGGCAGCGCGCTCGGCTCCAGCCTGGGCGGCATCCTGTCCGACGATGATCCCCGCTTCACTTTCCAGAAAGTCGAGGATTACCGGGCCCTTACCTTCGCCAAGCTGAAGGCCGAAATCGCCGACCGGCTCCGCCGCGGGGCGCTCGAGATCGGCATCGTCGGCGATATTCCCGAGGACGAGGCGATTGCCCTCGTCGCCCGCACCTTCGGCGCCCTCCCCCCGCGGGAGACCGATTTCCTCCCCTACGCCGAGCAGCGCGAGCGCCCCTTCACCCGCGATCTCTCGCGGCGCGTCATCCGCCATACCGGCCCGGCCGACCAGGCCATCGTCCGCCTCACCTGGCCCACCCGCGATGGCGAGGATCCGGTCGCGGCGATGAAGCTGGAACTGCTGGAAAAGGTCATGCGGATCGAACTGGTCGAGACCATCCGCGAGAAGCTGGGCAAGGCCTATTCCCCCGCGGCCGACAGCGAGACCAGCCGCACCTGGCGCGGCTATGGCACCTTCGCCGTCGCCGCCTCGGTCAATGTCGCCGATCTCGCCGCCACCCGCGCCGCCATCCTTGAGACAGTGGCCGACCTGCGCGCCCGCCCGGTCAGCGCCGATATCATCCAGCGCGCCCGCGAACCCATGCTCGAAGCGCTCGATAATGCCCTGAAAACGAACCGTTCCTGGCTTACCCTGGTCGACCGTGCGCAGACCCAGGCCGAACGGATCGAGCGTCAGCTCAGGGCCCGCGAACGCCTCTCCGCGCTAACCGCCGCCGATGTCGAGGAGATGGCCCGCCAGTACCTCGCCCCCGATCGCGCGGTGGAAGTCGATGTGCTCCCGCAAGGCGCAGCGGTGCCCTGACCTGGCGCAGCAAGCTCCCCAACGGATGCGGAGGGCATAGCCCCCGAAGACTCCATGTAATCGTTTCAAACAGTTCCTTAATACTTTCCGGCTACGTCCGGCCACGGATCCACAATCGACTGCCGTGCCGATGGTTAACCGTACTCTAGCCAAAACGATTGACCTTGTCGGCAATGCGCGCACCTTCCTTGCGCGCCTCGGCCGCAACACCGCGGGCAACGTCCTTGCCCTCGTCGCCGCCTCGCTGCCGCCGATCCTGATCCTTGTCGGTGGCGGGGTCGACATGAGCCGCGCCTACATGGCCCAGACCAGCCTCCAGAACGCCTGCGATGCCGGCGTCCTCGCCGGTCGCCGCGCGCAGGCCAAATCCGGCACCTGGGGCACGGCCGAACAGGCCAAGGCACAGAAGATGTTCAACATCAACTACCAGGGCACCGCGGCCAACGCGACGAACACCACTTTCACGCCGACCAATCCCTCGACCGGCGTCATCTCCGCCACGGCCACCACCACCATCCCGACCACGATCATGAAGATCTTCGGGACCAACACCTTCACCCTCACCGCCAATTGCAGCGCCGAGTTCCAGATCTCGAACATCGACGTCATGATGGTGCTCGATACCACCGGCTCGATGGCCGATTGCCCGGATGGTTCGTGGTGCAATTCCGGCGCCGGCTCCAAGATCGAGGGCCTGAAGAGCGCCGTCCGCTCGTTCTACTACACCATCGCCGCCGCCGTCCCCTCGGGCAGTTCCACGCGGGTGCGCTTCGGCTTCGTGCCCTACAACGGCACGGTGAACCTCAAGAACCTGACCTCGGGCGCCTCGCCCGCCATTCCGCAGGGCTACATCGCCAGTTCGGCATCCTACCAGACGCGGCTCTACAACTTCGACCAGGCAAACTACACCTCATCCACCGGCAATCCGGTGATCACGCTGGAAACGTATGGCGGCTCGACCCCGATCGCCATTACCTCGGCCGATTGCGACAACTACGGGATCAACGCCTATCCGACCAATGATGGCAATCCGGTCACCACCGGCGCCGCCCCCAACGACGTGGTCACCAAGACCTATTCCAAGAAATCGTGGACCAAGACCGGCACGATCACTCTTTCGGGCTGCGGCAACTGCCAAGGCAACAACGGCCAGGGCAACGGCAACAAGGGCACCAAGGTCGACGTCGGCACCTGCGTGCGCCAGGTCAGCACAGTCACCACCAGCTATGTCCTCAACGGTTACAAGCTGAACCCGACCACGCCCTACCGCTATACGCAGGCCAGCCTCGATACCTCGACGCTCAAGACCTACGCGGCCGTCAATCTCGCCACCGATGTCAATTCAGCCTCGACCGTGCCGACTGCCGGCTACTACGACATGGTCACGCTCGGTTCGCTGGCAGGGACGAGCAATATCACCAAGACCAGCACAACCTGGTCCGGCTGTATCGAGGAGCGCTCGACGGTCAACTCGCTGATCAGCGCCGCCTCCATCCCAGCCGGGGCGACCGACCTCGACGTGCTGAGTGCGCCGACCGGAACAACCTCGACCCAGTGGAAGCCCTATATCTCGGCTTTCCAGTTCGACCGCAATCAGGTCGCCACGCTCGATACCTCCACCGACTACAACCCGATGTCCGCCTATTGCCCGCCGGCAGCCAAGAACTTTACCACAGTCGATACCTCGGCCCCCGCCACCGTGCCCAGCTGGATCGAGACCTATCTCGGGACCCTCTATGCCTGGGGCGGCACCTATCACGATATCGGCATGATCTGGGGTGCAAGGCTCGCCAACCCCAACGGGATCAATTCCGCCACGGTCAATTCCGGCAATGTCTCATCGGTCAGCCGGCACATCATCTTCCTCACCGATGGCGAGATGGCGCCGCGCTGCAAGGGGCTCTATTCCGCCTACGGGCACGAATATCTCGATAACCGGGTCATGCCGGCGCAGGCCACCACCGATGCCACCTGCGACGCCACCCTCACCACCTATCACAACGGCCGCTACCTTGCCGCCTGCCAGAAGGCCAAGGACATGGGCTATACCATCTGGGTGGTCGGCTTCGGCCAGGCGATCACCAGCGAGATGACCGCCTGCGCGGCCGGCAGCGGCGGCCAGGCCATCTACGCCAGCAGTACCACCGCGCTGCAGGATACCTTCCGCCTGATCGCCAGCCGCATCGCGAACCTGAGGCTCAGGTCGTGATCGCTCCCGCTATCTCTCGCCTTGCCCGTTCGTATCGAGCGAAGTCGAGATACGTCCTGCACCGCCTTGCCACCGACGCCCGCGGTGCCGCCTTGGTCGAATTCGCGATCATCATCCCGGTGCTGGCCATGCTCCTGCTCGGCTCGATCGAATTCGGCCTCAACGTCTACATGCGCGCCGTGCTGGAAGGCGCGATGCAGCAGGCGGGCCGCAACTCCAGCCTCGAAAGCTCGCAGTCCAGCCAGACCGCGATCGATACCTTCGTGCGTGACCGGGTCCAGGGCGTTCTGCCCGGCGCGACCGTGACCTTCGTGCGCGAGAACTACCAGTCCTTCTCCAACGTCGGCCGCCCGGAGGATTTCACCGATACCAACGGCAACGGCATTCACGATGCCACCGAATGCTTCCAGGATGCCAATGGCAACAACACCTGGGATGCCGACGCCGGCCGCACCGGCATCGGCGGCGCCAATGACGTGGTCGAATATACCGCCACGGTCACCTACCCCAGCCTGATCCCCGGCGGCCGCGCCCTCGGCTTGTCGCCCACCACCACCATCAAGGCGCAGACCATCCTGCGCAACCAGCCCTTCGCCTCCCAGCCGACCTGGACGACGACGCAGGTCTGCCCATGAGCCGGCTTCGCGCCATGGCAACCCGCACGCGTGCGACGGTCCGTCGGCTCCGCCGCTGCACTGCGGCCGTTTCCGCGGTCGAGTTCGCCCTCGTCACCCCGCTGCTGATGACCGTCGGCCTCGGCACGATCGAGCTGGCCAACATGGCGCTGGTCTATACCCGCGTCAGCCAGATCGCGATCCAGATGGCCGACAATACCAGCCGGGCCAAGCAGGCCACCGGCTCGAGCGGCGCGATGATGCGCGAATTCGATGTCAACGACGCATTCGCCCAGATCGACCTCGTCTATCCCGGTCTCCAGGTGTTCACCAATGGCCGGGTGATCCTTTCCAGCCTCGAGCAGAATGCGAGCGGGGGCCAGTGGATCCACTGGCAGCGCTGCCGCGGGGATGCCACTATCGGGGCTTCGAAATACGGCACTCAGGGTACGGGGATCACCGGCACCGCCTTTGCCGGCATGGGCCCGACCGGGACCGTCGTGACCGCCGATGCCAACTCGGCGATCATGTTCGTCGAGGTCTACTACAAATACAAGCCGATCTTCTTCAATGTCGGCTCCTCCACCTCGCCCACGATCTACCGCGCCGCGGCCATGTACGTGCGCGACGACCGCGACCTGACGCAGATCTACAACCCCACTCCCGCGGTCACCTCCTACACCTGCTGAGCGCCGCAGCCGCGCTGCCTCACGTCGTCGCAAAAGTGCCAAATCACGGGATTTCAATCGATTGTGAAATCACACCAGTGTTAGCGCTCGATTTACTATCCGGCGATATACCTAGCGGCGGAACAAGGAGGCTGCGGTGGCGGATACACAATGGGTGCAACGGTCGGAACGGTTGAAGGTCACGCTTCACGCGCGCATCTCGGCGGCCGGTGAAAGCGAAGCGGGCGTTACCCTCGTCAACATCAATTCCGAAGGCTGCTGCCTCACCACCGGCGGGGTTACCCTGCAAGAGGGCACGCCGGTCCTCGTCCGCCTCGAATCCGGCGATTCCCTCAGCGGCATCGTCCGCTGGTTCGACGGCGAGAAGGCCGGCCTCGCCTTCACCCACTCCCTCCCCCCCGCCCGCGTGGAATACCTCCGGCGCGAACATTCCACCTTCCTGTCCGAGGCCGATACCACGATCGGCAAGGTCCAGCGCCCGGTCTGCTGACTCCCCGGGAAGCAGCTCTCCGGGCTTAATCTTGCCGGCGCGCTACCGTTCGTGCATTCATGGAAACCGCGCCAAATCCTCGCGCCTCCCGGCCCCTGCTGCAGCGGCTCGCCGCCCTGTTCGGCTCACCCGGGCAGGTCACCGAGGACGCCCCGCGCCCGGCCGCGCCCGGCCTGCGCGACCAGGTCGCCGCGATCGGTGATTTCCTGGCCGAAAACCGCCTCCACCTCTCGCACACCACCCTGTGCGTCGCGCTCGATTGCGTGACCGGCAACGACCCGCGCCTGTCCGGCGCAATCGCCCACCGCCGCAATGCCGGGGAGCCGATCACCTTCGAGTGGCTGACCGAGATGCGCGGTCCCCAGGGCGCCGCCGACGAGCACCAGGCCCTCGCCCGCCTGACCGACCGCCTCGAAGACAGCATCGACGCGCTCACCTGCACCACGGTCGAGGTCGGCCGCGCCACCAGCGAATACCGCACTGCCCTCGGCAGCCAGGTCGCCGAGCTGCAGGAGACGCCGCTCGCCGGCTCCGTTCTCTCCGACCTCGTCGCGATCACCCGCGCCATGCTCGAGCGCACCCGCGAGATCGAGGGGCAGATGGCCCGCTCCGAGAAGCAGACCCGCCTCCTCCACCGCAATCTCGAGGACGCCCGCCGCGCCGCTGAGCTCGATCACCTCACCGGCCTGCCCAACCGCCGCGCCTTCGAATCGCGGTTCGAGCGCGAGGTCGTCGCCGCCCGCACCGCCGGCGAGCCGCTCTGCCTCGCCATTGCCGACATCGACCGCTTCAAGCGCATCAACGACGCCCATGGCCACGATGCCGGCGACCGCGTCCTGCGGGTCGTCGCCGGCGTGCTCGGCGAGATCTCCGACGAGCGCTGCCACGTCGCCCGCCACGGCGGCGAGGAATTCGTCGTCCTCCTGCGCGGCCACACGATGGACGAGGCCTTCGCCCTGCTCGACCACGCCCGCGAACACCTCGCCGAGCGCCGCATGGTCAACCGCGCGACCGACGTGCCCTTCGGCAAGGTCACCTTCTCCGCCGGCCTTGCCGATGTCTTCGCCGCCGAGGAGCCGCGCGCCGCGCTCAAGGCGGCGGACGAGGCGCTCTATGCCGCCAAGAAGGAGGGCCGCAACCGCATCGTCCGCGCCGCGCCCGCCGCCCCCTCCGACGGATCGCACGTGCTCCCCCTGCGCCCCCGCGCCGCCTGACGCCGGCCTCGCCAGGCCCAGCTCCACCCCCGACGGCCCGGCTCCACCCCCGCAACCGGCCGCCCTTGAACCCGCTTGCCCGGCCCGCCCGCGCTGCTAGTCTCGCCCGCCAGCAGCAAGGGAACTCCGCGCCGATGATGACCGTCCAGGAACTCTCCGACCGCCGCGAGATCGACGACCTGCTCATCCGCTATTGCCACGCGATCGACACCTGCGACTTCGCCCTGCTCGACACCGTCTTCACCCCCGATGCCGTGATCGACTATTCCGCCTTCGGCCACCCGCGCGGCCGCTATCCGGAGATCCGCGCCTTCCTCGCCGGCGCCCTGCCGGGCCTCGCCCACAGCCAGCACGCGATCTCCACCAGCCGCGTCCTGCTCGATGGCGACCGCGCCAGCGCCACCACCATCTGCACCAACCCCATCGGCGTCCGCCGGCCCGATGGCTCGGTCCACCACACCACCTACCACCTCTGGTATGTTGACGAGCTCGTCCGCACCCCCGCCGGCTGGCGCCTCGCCACCCGCATCGAGCGCGGCTCCCACATCGATAATCCCGCGCCCCCGGAATAGGGCGAAGCCCACAAATCCGCTGTCCTACAGCCCCCCGCCCATGGCACCACCGCGCCCGCCATGATCGACAAAAGCCGCCCCACCCCGCCTGATGGCACCGCCGCCGCGCTCCCCGCGCCCCAGTTCACCCCCGTCCCCCGCCGCCACAACCGCCACGACGGCTGGACGGCCGAGCGCCAGCAGGGCTTCATCGAGGCCCTGATGGCCACCGGCAGCGTCAAGGCCGCCGCCCACGCCGTCAACATGACCCCGGAAGGCGCCTACATGCTGCGCCGCCACCCCCAGGCGACGAGCTTCCGCAAGGCCTGGGAACAGGCCCTCGCGGCCGGCATCCAGCGCCTCGAAGACCTCGCCATGGACCGCGCCCTCAACGGCCAGGACGTCCCCGTCTATTCCTACGGCAAACTCGTCGGCACCCGCCGCGTCTACAACGACCGCCTGATCATGTTCCTCCTGAGAAACCGCGCCCCCGCCCGCTTCGCCCGCACCGAGGCGCGCGGCCCCAACATAGTGGAGCGCCAGAAACTCGAACGCCTGCGCAAGCAATGGCGCGCCGAATGGCAAGCCGAAGCCGATGCCGATGCCCCCACCCCCGAACAGATCCGCCAAAGCCTCGACGCCAGGATCGCCGCCTTCCGCCGCCAACACCACGCCACCATGAGCGACCAAACCCGCGCCCTCTACGCCAGGGCCCAGGCCAGCCACGAAAAAGACCGCCAAGCCGGCGTCTGGCGCGACGACCAGGACGAGGAGGAAGGCTGAGGTAAGAACAACAGCCAAGCCCCGGATCAAGTCCGGGGCGACGATGGATTAGGGCTGCCCTGGTTCAACCTTGATCGTCGCCCCGGGCTTGACCCGGGGCTTGGCTGCCTTCCCCGCAACGCCCCCCTCCGCTCACCCTGAGCCTGTCGAAGCCTGTCCTGAGCCTGCCGAAGGGGGTCACCCCAAGCCCGCAAAAGTCCCGCTCGCCCTGAGCTTGTCGAAGGGCCCCGAAGCACTTACCCCAACCCAGTGACCACCACCCCCGCCCTGCTCTTCGTCTGCCTCGGCAACATCTGCCGCTCGCCGCTTGCCGAAGCCGCCTTACGCCACCGCGCCACGCAAGGCGGCCTCCCCCACCAGGCCGACTCCGCCGGCACCGGCGACTGGCACGTCGGCCGCCCGCCAGACCCGCGCGCGATCGCCGAAGCCGGCGTCCGCTCATCCTGAGCCTGTCGAAGGGCACGGCATCGACATCACCCCCTACCGCGCCCGCCAGGTCCGCCCCGCCGACTTCACCCGCTTCACCCACATCCTCGCGCTCGACGCCCAGAACCTCGCCGACCTGACCG
>DASTGC010000012.1:0-7790 GCA_035719485.1 Novosphingobium sp. | reverse complement strand
GGTGATCGTCATCAGGAACGGGGTGGTCGCCATCGACAGGGTCACCACCGCGCCGAACAGGCTCGCCGCCTCGGGCGAGATCAGCAGCGCGTGGCTGGCCTGCGCGAACAGGACGAAGCCGAACTCGCCGCCCTGGCTGAGCAGCAGGCCGAGCCCCAGCGCCGGGCGCCAGGCCATGCCCGACAGCCGGGCGATGCCGAACATCACCACCGACTTGATCACGATCAGCGCCAGCGCCGCGCTGAGCACGAACAGGGGCCGCTCGGCGATCGCGTGGAGATCGAGCATCATCCCGACGGCAAGGAAGAACAGGCCGAGCAGGATCGAGCGGAACGGCTCGACATCGGCCTCCAGTTCATGGCGATAGGGCGAATCGGCGAGCATCACGCCGGCGATGAAGGCCCCCAGCGCGGTAGACAGGCCCAGCACTTCCATCAATGCGCCCGCCGCGAGCACGGTGAACAGTGCGGCGGCGACGAACATTTCGCGCTCGCCAAGATTGCCGATCAGGCGGAACAGCGGCCGGATCAGCCAGCGCCCGGCGGCGACGAGGCCGATGATCGCACCCAGCGTGTATAGCGCCAGCAGCCAGCCTGGCGGCCCACCCTGGTCAGCCGGGTTGCGGCTGAGCGCGGTGATGATCGTGATCAGCGGGATGATCGAGAGGTCCTGGAACAGCAGGATCGCAAAGGTCCGCTCCCCGAAGGGCGTGCGCAGGCGCCCGGCCGATTGCAGCATCGGCAGGACCTGCGCGGTGGAGGAAAGCGCCAGCGGCAGGCCTAGCGCCACGGCCGCGGCCCAGGTGAAGCCGAGCGCCAGCGAAACGAACGCGGCAATCGCCAGCCCGCACATAACCACCTGGGCGAGGCCCAGCCCGAAGATCTCGCGCCGCATCCGCCACAGGCGCGCCGGATTGAGCTCCAGACCGACGATGAACAGCAGCAGCGTGATGCCGAGTTCGGCAAAGCCGAGTTTGCCCTCGGCATCCCCCACCAGGTGCAACGCCTGCGGTCCGACGACCGCGCCGGCGAGCAGGTAGCCCAGCGTGGCGCCGAGGCCAAGGCGGCGGAACAGGAGGACGAAGCCCAGCGCAAAGCCAAGCAGGAGAACCCCGTCGCGCAGGAGCGAGGCATGGGCAGCGGGATCGGTCATGGGAGGAGCCTAGGGGATTTCAGGGAATTGCCAATGCGCTCGCCGCTCTATGGTCATGCTGAACTCGTTTCAGCAGCCATAGGACCACCGAAATGCCTCACCCCAGCGGCGGCGGATCGCGGCTGTCGCGCGGCTCAACAAAGACCCGGGTGACGATCGGGAATTCACCCGCCACCTCGCGCTGGATCGCAGCGACGATCTTCTCGACCTGGCGAGCGCTGATCGTGTCCTCGAAATCGGCGGTGATGATCGCCGAGACCATCTCGGGCGCCATGTGCAGGGTGAGGACCTGGTGGACCTTGACCACGCCCGGGTGGGCCCCGGCGCTGCGGGCGATGGCATCGACCATCCGCGGATCGGCGCTTTCCCCGATCAGGAGCCCCTTGGCCTCGTACAGCAGCACCACGGCAAGCACCCCGAGAACGAGGCCGATAACCACCGAGGCAAGGCCGTCCCAGAACGGATTGCCGGTAACGAGGCTGAGGGTGAGGCCCAGGGCCGCGATGCCGAGGCCGACCAGCGCGCCGGAGTTTTCCAGCACCAGGACAAGGTTGGACGTATCCTTAGATCCCCGGATCTCCTGCCAGATCGAACGGTCGCCGCGGGCGCGGTTGAAATCGGCGAGAGCTGCCACGGTCGACCAGCCCTCGAGCGCCGCGGCGATGGCGAGGACGGCGAAGGCGATGAGCGGGCTGGTGGCCGGCTCGGGCTCGAGGATGTGCAGCACCCCCTCGTAGACCGACACCCCCGCACCGAGCGAGAAGACGAGGATGGCGACTATGAACGACCAGAAGTAGAGCTCGCGGCCATAGCCAAAGGGATGGCGCGCATCGGCGGGGCGCATCGCGCGGCGGCGGCCGTGGAGGAGAAGCAGCTGGTTGGTCGAATCCACCAGGCTGTGCACGCCTTCCGTCAGCATCGCGGAGGAGCCGGTGATCGCGGCAGCGGCAAACTTGGCCGCGGCAATGCCGACGTTGGCGCCCAGCGCGATCAGGATGGTTCTGGTATTACCGCCGGCCACGGGCTTCAAACGCGCTTCACAGCCAGCCGATCCGCTTGAAGCGCCACCACAAGCCGAAGCAGACCGCCACGATCATGGCAATCGCGCTGAAATAGCCGTAGCGCCAGTGGAGCTCGGGCATGAATTCGAAATTCATCCCGTAGATCCCGGCGATCGCCGTCGGGACGGCGAGGATCGCGGCCCAGGCGGCGAGCTGGCGGGTCATCTCGCCCTGGCGGTGCTGCTCCAGCAGGCTGGCGGTTTCGACGATGCTTGCAAGGGTTTCCTTGAGCCCCCGCATCCGCGCAAGCGTGCGGTTGACGTGGTCGAGCACGTCGCGGAACCAGATGTGGGCCGCCGGATCGATGTTCGGCAGGTCGGTCGTAGCCAGCCGCTCGCAAACTTCCTGCATCGGCCCGGCAATGCGCTCGAACCGGCGGATCTGGCGGCGCAGGCGGAAAATGCGGCGGATGGTGGACGGCTCGGGGAAGGAATCGATCGCCCGCTCCTCCATCGACTGGACCGCTTCCTCGAACCGGTCGAGGATCGGCAGGAAACCGTCGACGATGAAGTCGAGAATGGCATGGGCGACATAGTCCACCCCCTCGGCCAGCCGCTCGCCATTGGATTCAAGCCGGTTGCGAACCGGGTGATGAGCCCGGGTCGAGCCGAAGCGCACCGTCACCAGGTAGTCCGGCCCGAGGAACAGGGCGGTCTGGCCATAGGCGATCTTCTCGCCCGTCTCGAGCTCGGCGGTGCGCGCGACGATGAACAGCATCGGCCCGTAAACGTCGATTTTGGGCAGCTGGTTGGGATTGAGCGCATCCTCCACCGCCAGCGGGTGGAGCCCGAACTGGGTGCGGGCGAGCTCCATCTCGGCCGGCCCCGGTTCGCACAGGCCTACCCAGTCGAACCCGCCGGGCAGCGGCTGGCGCGGGCATCCGTCGAGGACGAGGGCGGCGTCCTCGGTGCTTCCGGCACGATAGCGGCGCGCGGCAATGATCGTCATGATGCCCATCTGGCAAACTCGGCCGGCCATGGCAACGCGCCAGCCTTGCCCCAATGGCCGCGCTTGCCGGAAGGCGCGGTCCGGGCTAGCCAGCCGGGCATGGTTGAGCAACGCATCTGGACCGCTGCGCTGATCGTGATCGGCGACGAAATCCTTTCCGGCCGCACCCACGACAAGAACATCGCGCAGGTCGCGAGCTGGCTCGGCGTGCAGGGCATCCGTCTCAGGGAAGTGCGCGTCGTGGCCGACGATACGGCGGCGATCGTGGAAGCGGTCAACACCCTGCGCGCCCGCAACGACTACCTGTTCACCACCGGCGGGATCGGCCCCACCCACGACGATATCACGGTCGACGCCATCGCCGAGGCACTCGGCGTCGGCGTCGAGGTCCATCCCGAGGCCCGGGCGATCCTCGATGGCTACTACACCACCCGGGGCGGGCTCACCGAGGCGCGCCTCAGGATGGCGCGCGTGCCCGCCGGGGCCGATCTGATCCCCAACCGGATGAGCGGCGCCCCCGGCATCCGCTTCGGCAACGTGTTCATCATGGCCGGCGTCCCCGCGATAACCGCGGGCATGCTCGAGGCACTGACCGGTACGCTCGAAGGCGGGGCACCGCTGCTGTCGGAAACGGTGGGCTGCTGGGTCGGCGAAAGTGAGGTGGCCGACCTGCTGCGCGAGACCGAAAAGGACCATGCCGGTTGCCAGATCGGCTCCTATCCGTTCTGGCGCGAGGGGCGCACGGGCGCGAATTTCGTCGTGCGCTCGATCGATGAAGCGGAGCTGGCGGCCTGTACCGAGGCCCTGGCCAGCGGCCTCGCGGGCCTCGGCCGCGAGCCGATCCGGGGCGGGATTTGAACCTCACCCCGATTCCGCTCAGCGCGGCGACCATGCTGGCGCTGGCCGTGCCCCTGGCCAGCGGCTGCGCCCCTCCGGCCCGCCATCGCGCGGAACCTGCCCTGGCCGGGCTGGCCGAATTCGAGGCAACGCTCGCCGCGCATGATAGCGCGACGCTCGCGCTGGAGGACTGGTGCGCCCGCGGCGCCATCGCCCCGGTCGCGCAGGTTTCCGCCACCCTGGTCGAGGCGCAGGTAAGCGCGCGGGCCGGGCCCGCCACGCCTCACGGGCTGCGCGCGCAACTGGGCGCCGCCGCCGGCGAGCCGCTGGGCTTTCGCCATGTCAGGCTCGATTGCGGCGGCGTGGTCCTCTCCGAGGCGTTCAACTGGTACCGCCCCGCCCTGCTCACCCCGGAAATGAACCGGGCGCTCGACGGGACGCGGATCCCCTTCGGCAAGATCGCCGCCCCGCTAGCCTACCGCCGCGAACTGATCGAAGCCCGCCACGGCGCCGCCGAAGGTTGCCCCCCGGGCGTGGTGCTCTCCCACCGCGCCCAGCTGCGCCTGCCGGATGGCCGGCCACTTGCCTTGCTGGTGGAGTGCTACACCGGGGCCAATCTGGGGCGTTGAGAGCCCCGGCTTGTGTCCTCTCAGAACCGCACCTGCAGTTCTCCCGCGATCGTGGCTGGCCGGGCCATTACACCGCGCGTGCCGGCAGTAGCGATGGCCATGGCCTGGTTATACTTGGTGTTGAACACGTTGTTTCCGATCACCGAAACCCGCACATGGTCTCCCGGCCATATCCACGTCGCGCGCAGGTTGGTCACGTTGTAGGAGGGTTCCTTCACCGTGTTGGCAGCATCCCAGTAAAAGCTCCCGCTGAAATAGGTATTGCCCGAAAGCTCTAACTTCGATTCACCAACCGGCAAAGTGTAGTTGGCGCCGAAGCTCAACGTGTAGTCCGGCTGGCGCACCATGCGATTGCCCGTTGCCGAGACATTGGTCTGGACATTGCCGTTCGCCGCGCCGTTGATCGGGTTGATCGTCGGCGAAGGCGTGAGAGCGATCGCGCCAAGAAATTCGGTGTAGCGGGCGTGGGAGTAGGCCGCGCTCGCATTCAGCCGCAGGTTGTCGCTGACAGCGAATGAAACGTCGCCGTCCACGCCGGTGATCTTCGCGGCAGCCGCGTTCTGGAGTCGCGTGATGGCTCCGACGGCTCCAACGAATGCGCTGACCTGGATGTTGGTGTAGTCGTAGTGATAGACAGCCGCGTTGAAGGTCACCCCGTTGCGCGACATCTTCAGGCCCGCTTCATAGGCTGTGACCTTCTCCGGATCGACCGGGGAGATCGCCGCGAGAGAGGACGGGACGCTGCTCGAGTTGTAGGCTCCGCTCTTGAAGCCCTGGCTGTAGGTTGCGTAGACATTCACGCGGTCGGCCAGCGCATAGCGTACGGAAACGCGAGGCGTGAAGCTGTCCCACTTCTTGTCGAGGTTGTAGACTTGGGTAAGCGGGGCAAGACCCTGCGAGGTCAACTTCTTGTCTTCCAGGCTGTACCGCAGGCCCGCGATGATCGAGAGCTGGTCGGTGGCCTGGAAGTTCACTTCGCCGAACACGCCAAGCGCCTTGGTCAGCACGCTGGAGTGCAGGAACGCCGTGTCGTTGATGATGTAGTCGGGCTGGTCGGCCTCGTCCCGGAACAGGAACAGGCCGCCCACCCAGTTGAACCTGCGGGTGCCAGATGAGGCAAGGGTGAGTTCCTCCGAATAGGAATCGCTCACGTTGCGATAAAAGATCTTCTGAATCGCCAGCGGACCACCGTCGAGGTCGGTCAGGTTGCGCATGCTGACGTGCTGGTAGCTCGAGACCGACTTTATGGTCACGTCGCCGGTATCGTGCTGGGCCGTCAGGCTGACGCCGCCTTGCCGGACCCGGTTGAACGGATCGAGCGACAGGGCGGTTGTCCCCGGCGTTCTCGCGTAGGGAAGCGTCGGGTCTTGGTAGGCAGAGCGCGAGTTGTTGTAGACGAAATATGGCGTCAGCACCGAGTTGTCGACGAGATCCGCCACGTTGCCGGCAAGGATCACCTTCGTCTGGCTCGATGGCTCCCACTTGATCTTTCCGGTGAGGTTCATGGTCTTGTGGGCGCCGACCCGGGCATTGCGATAGATGTCGTGAACGTAGCCATCGTCCTGTCGGTACACCGCGGCAACGTTCGCCGACACATCTCCGCTCCCGGTGGTCGCGTAGGCCTTGATCCAGCGGTCGTTATACGAACCGAACCCGCCGCTGGCCTCGAACTGGGTCTCCACCTGCGGTTCGCGCGTATAGATCTGGATCGCGCCGCCGGTCGCATTCCGGCCGAACAGAGTGCCTTGCGGGCCCTTGAGGACCTCGATGCGGTCGATGTTGTTCAACTCGAACAGGCCGCCAAGCATGGTGGCCTGGTAAACCCCGTCCACATAGGTAGCGACGTTGGCGCTGTCGCCGACATTGGTGCCGGTGGTGCCGATCCCGCGGATTGTCGGCTGGGTCAGAATCCCCGTCTGGCTATACTGGAGTCCGGGGGTGATCTGCTGGATCGCCTGCACCCCGGTAACGCCGGCTGAGGTCAACGACTTTTCACCGAGTACGCTGAGCGACAGCGGCACGTCGACCTGCCGTTCCGACCGCCGTTGCGCCGTCACCACGATATCGCCGGCATTGGCCGAGGTCACGTCCGGCGACTGTTGCGCAAGGGCCGGCGCGCAAACGCCGATTGCTGTAAGGGAGACGCATCCGAGCATAGCGGCGCGTGCAAACTTCAAAGCCATTGGGGACCCTCCCTGTTATCGGCGCCTCAAGTTCCGGAAATCCGCTCGTTTGCCGGAAATCACTGGCGCGCTCTGTTTCAGGTCCACACTATTGTATTTGACACGACTGTCAATCTATTGATTTAAGGAGATAAATCGATTTTATTGCCAGGATCCGGAACGACCCCCGCCGACAGACTGCCGTGACGAATCTGCCAGCGAGGAATGTTGTCCGCGACTGAGCCGGGCCGCTAGGCAGTCGACACCACGCCAATCGGATGGTAATTCGGTGCGCGAGAGAGTCCTGACCAAGCGTCCTTGCCGCCGCCCGGAGACAATAACCGCCCGGGCCCCACGCAAGGGCCATCAGCCAAAGGCAGCGCCATGTTTGAAGTCATCGCCAGAAAACCGTTCTCGGCCGAAATCAGGGGGCTTGACCTGAAGCGGCCCGATCCGGCGATGGCGCCGGAGCTGCAGGCGCTGCTGGCAAAGCACCGCGTTTTGGTGTTTCGCGACGTCTTGCTGTCGCCCGAGGAGCAGGTGAACTTCATCTCCCTGTTCGGCCGTGTCGTGGCCGAAGTCGTGGGCGAGCAGGCGCTGAATGATCCGAAGAAACTGTTCGGCAAAGTCAGCTACGTCACATCCAAGCCGGACGAATACATTTCCGGCACCAACGCTATCGTGTTCCACTCCGACTGGGCGTTCTATGCCGACGGACCCGCCCGCGCGATTTCGCTGCATGGACTGGAGATCGGCGCCGAGGACCCGACCATCTTCGCTGACATGATCGCCGGGACACGGCTGCTGCCGCCAGCCCTGCTCGAACAGTTGCGGACGCTGGAAACGGTCCAGTGCAACAATTATCCCCTCGACGCCGAAGTTCCGTTCCGGATGTCCAGACGCGTGCGCGGGGCGGACTATTGCAACACCGCCGCAATCCGCCCCGCGATCATTCGCCACCCGGTGACCGGCGAGGAAATCGTAAACCTCAGTCAGGAGTT
>DASTGC010000011.1:0-6797 GCA_035719485.1 Novosphingobium sp. | reverse complement strand
CAGGAAGCCGACCATCGCTTCGATCGGACGGACCTGCGTGGTGGTGCTGATCGACTGCGTCTCACCGCGGGTGAATAGCGCCGAGCCATGGGTGCGCGGCAGGAAGCCCACCATGGATTCGATCGGGCGGACCTGGGTCGTCTTGCGCCCGTCGATGCGCTGGCCGTCCTTGAGGATGGCGCCGCGCACGATCTCGGCCTCGAGCTTCTTGACCACCTTGCCGGCGGCCATCTGGGTCTGCCCGTCCTCGCCCGCGAAGGCTTCCTTGGCCTTGGCGCGCGCGGCGTTAAGGGCATTGGAGCGCTCGGACTTGTCGGTGAGCTTGTAGGCTGCGGCGATGTCCTTGCCGATCAGCTTCTTGAGCTTGTCCTTGATCGCCGAATTGTCGCTGGTGGCGACAGCCCAGGGCTCCTTGGCAGCCTTTTCCGCCAGGTCGACGATCAGGTTGGCAACCTTGCGGCATTCGTCATGGGCAAACATGACCGCGCCGAGCATGACCTCTTCCGAAAGCTCCTTGGCCTCGGATTCGACCATCATCACCGCATTGCCGGTCGCGGCGACGACGAGGTCGAGCAAGCCTTCGCCGATCGCCACGTCCTGCTTCGGGTTCAGCAGGTATTCGCCGTCCTTGTAGCCGACGCGGCAGGCGCCGATCGGGCCCATGAACGGCACGCCCGAGATAGTCAGCGCAGCCGAGGCGGCGATCATCGCCAGGATATCGGGCTCGCACTCCCCATCGAACGAGAGCACCTGGGCGATCACGTTGATTTCGTTGTAGAACCCTTCGGGGAACAGCGGGCGGACCGGGCGGTCGATCAGGCGGGAGACCAACGTCTCCTTTTCCGTGGCGCCGCGTTCACGCTTGAAGAAGCCGCCCGGGATGCGCCCGGCGGCAAAGAACTTTTCCTGGTAGTGCACGGTCAGCGGGAAGAAGTCCTGCCCTTCCTTGACCGATTTGGCGGCCGTGACCGCGCAGAGCACAACGGTTTCGCCATAGGTGGCGAGGACCGCGCCGTCAGCCTGACGGGCGATGCGGCCGGTTTCCAGCGTGAGGGTCTTTCCGCCCCACTCCATGGACACTGTCTTGACGTCGAACATTTCGTTTCCTTCAGCCCGCGCGCCCTATTGCGAGCGGGTTTTTGCTGCCGGGGGTACCGTCCCGGTCCGGTGCGGGGCATTTGTCGCGCCCCAGAGGCGCCCCGCCGGATTGCGAGGGAGCCTTAAAGCAAAAGCGCCCCGCGAAGGGGGCGCTCCGCCTGTTTACTTGCGAAGACCCAGCTTCTGGATCAGCGCGTTGTACCGCTCGACATCCTTCTTCTTCAGGTAGTCGAGCAGGCTGCGCCGCTTGTTGACCATCATCAGGAGGCCGCGCCGCGAATGGTTGTCCTTGTGGTGGCCCTTGAAGTGCTCGGTCAGGTTGCGAATGCGCTCGGTGAGGATCGCGACCTGCACTTCCGGCGAACCGGTATCGCCCGCCTGGCGGGCGTTGTCGGTGATGATTTCCTGCTTGCGTTCAGCAGCAACAGACATGTCTTTACTCCGCGACATCGGGAAGGTTGAAGCCCCGGACGACCTTGAGATCGCCCCCCGAAACCTGCACCAGCGCGACCGGCACACCGCCTGTTCGCGTCCAGTATAGCCCGTCGGGAAAGGGCATCCCGGTCAGAACGCGGCCCTGACGGACCGCCCTTGCCTGCTCCGGGGAGAGATCGCGGACCGGGATGTCGACCAGTCCTGACTCAAGCGGCAAGAGTGCTTGCGACTGCACCTCTTCTGGGCGCGCGCCCTTGCCGATTTCATTCAGTTTGTCCAGCGAAATCGCCTGTTCGATCCCGAACGGCCCTGCCTTCAGCCGGCGCAACATGGTGACGTGGCCAACGGTGCCGAGTGCCCGGGCGATATCGCGGGCAAGGCTGCGGATATAGGTGCCTTTGGAGACGTGGGCCTCAAGGGTAACTTCCTCCAGCCCTTTTCCGTTCTCATCCCCTTCCCCGCTCGTGTCGGGCGAAGTCGAGACACACAACACCGAATAGACCGAGATACTCCGGCTCTCCAGCTCCACAACCTCACCCTTGCGGGCAAGGTCATAGGCCCGCTCGCCACCGACCATCAGCGCCGAATAGGCCGGCGGCACCTGTTCAATCGGCCCGGTGAACCGCGGCAGCACAGCCTCGACCTCCGCCGGCAAAGGCCGGACCGCGCTTTCGGCAATCACCTTGCCTTCCAGGTCCAGCGTATCCGTCTCGCTCCCGAAGCGCACAGTAAAGGCATAGACCTTGCTCGCATCGAGCATCCGCCCACACAGCTTGGTCGCCTCGCCCACCGCTATCGGCAGGACCCCGGTCGCCAGCGGGTCGAGCGTGCCGCCGTGGCCGACCTTGACCTTGCCATAGCCCGCCTCGCGCAGGTTGCGCTTCACCGCCGCCACGGCCTGGGTAGAACCCATGCCATGCGGCTTGTCGAGGATGATCCAGCCACTGGGGAGCGCGCTCATGCGCTGCCCCTAGCGGCTCACGCCGGACTTGTCAGTGGTGCTTGCCCGCCTTCTTCGGCGGCGGCCCGGTCATCCGCTCGAATGAGCGGAAGCTGTAGTGCTGCCCCTTCACGATGATCCCGCCAAACCGGTCGAGCGTTCCCATCGGCCGCGCATCGATGCCGATGTGCTCGACAAAGGGCAGGTCGAAGGCCGGCGTCATCAGCATGGCGCGATACCAGTGGCGATGCTGGTCCTGAAACCAGATCTCGCGATCGCTCACCGCCTGCCAGTTATCCACCCCGCCGTGGTCGGCGAAGGCGATTTCCGCAGGTGCGGGGTTCGGCGGAGCGGCAATGGCAGCCGCGCTCACCGAGATCGCCGCCGCAGTTGTCAAAATCGGAGCCATGAATTTGTGCATCATGTCAGCTCTCCTTGGCTGAGCTGAGATGGGACTCACGGGCCCCCGGGCAAGAGGTTGCGACACTTTCTTACCGGTGCATGCCGCCCGCAACCACATCGGCCAGCGCGAAGTAATGCCCCGTCAGCCACTCGACCGGCGGACCGATCAGCCAGCCGATCGGATCGAACCCCTTCACCAGGGTCGGCAGCACGATCAGCAGCACCAGCACCAGCGCAAACCCCAGTCGCCGCACCTTGCGGTACTGCCGTGCCAAGGGCAGCGGCAGCAGCCCCTCGGCGATGTGCGAGCCATCGAACGGCGGAATCGGCAGCAGGTTGAACAGGGCAAGGAAGACGTTGATCATCACGAAGTTGATCAGGTTCAGCGCGAGAAAGCCGATCCATCCGGTCGGCTGGAGCTCGGCCGCCCCGGCAAAGGGCCGCGCCAGCAGGCCCAGCAGCACCGCGCCGACCGCCGCCAGAAGGAGGTTGGTGGCGGGGCCCGCCAACGCCACCAGCATCATGTCGCGCCGCGGATTGTCCAGCCGGCGCGGATCGACGGGCACCGGCTTGGCCCAGCCGAACACCGGCAGGTGCGCCAGTGCCAGCATGCCCGGCAGGATCACCGTGCCCATCGGATCGACATGTCGCAGCGGATTGAGCGTCAGCCGCCCCCGCTCCAATGCCGTCGGGTCGCCGAAATGCCGCGCCACCCGGCCATGCGCCACTTCGTGGAACACGATCGCCAGCACCAGCGGGACGATCAGCGCCGCCGCCTGGACCAGGGTCTCGTTCATGACGCCGGCTGCGCCTCTAACCGGAGCACCTCGGCCAGCGCATGGGGCCGGGTATTCTGGACCTGGTGCCCTGCATCGATGCGCACGATCGTGTCACAATGAAACCGCACGGCAAAAGCCTCCTGCGCCGTGGGGGTGAGGATCTGGTCCCTCAGGCACAGCACATAGGTGGAAGGAATTGCCGTCAGGTGGTCGTATTGCCAGCCGTCCCAGGTCGACGCCGATTCCGGATAGCCCTCCTCGACCAGACGGGCCATGAACGCCTTGGCCTGCTGCGGGCCCATGTCATTGCAGAACATTGCGCTAAACTGCTCCATCGGCGGCACGTCGGGATTGCCGAAGATGCCATGAAGCGGCGCTTCGGGGGCGGCGTGGATGGCAAGGACCGTCTCCATCATGTCGCCGCCCGGCACCGGCGCGACGCAGCTCACATAGACCACCTTGGCAAACAGGTCTGGCGCCTGCGCGATCATCGCCGGCAAGGCGGTCCCCGCCTGGGAATGGCCGACCAGCATCGCCCCACTGGCGCCCGCCGCCCGAACGTCCGCCACCAGCGCGTCAACGAGGGCCTCGTGGGACATCGCCGAGGTATCCATCCCCCGCTTGGACCCGCAACCCGGCGCATCGAGGACAATGCAGCGGTGGGCTCCCGGCTCCTGCAGGGTCATCGCCGCGATGGTTTCATCCCAGATCGATCCGTTCTGCGCCCCGCCATGCAAGAACACGATATCCATTTGGCACCTCCACCTGTACCCAGATTTATCTCGCACACTGGTAACAGTGCTGCGGTCCGGCACAACAGCAATCGGGCGGCGGAATATGATCGAACTCCCGGACGTTGTGCAATTATGATCGGTTCCACCCTCCCCCGCGCCCTCGTTGCGGCTCTCGCGCTGGTATCGTTGGCGGCGCCTGCGCCCGCCCGGGCTGACAGCCGGCCCGCAGCCCCGCCCGACCGGTACCGGATCGATCCGGCCCATACAGCCATAACCGCCCAGGTCGCCTTCTTCGGCCTCGCCACCAAGACGGCGGGGTTCCCCGCCGTCTCCGGGACGATTGCGCTCGATCCGGCCCGAGCAGATGCGGTTGCCCTGTCCATCGTGCTGGACGCCCGCCAGCTCACCGCGGGGGATCCGGTCACCCTCGCCCGCCTGAAGGGACCCAACTTCTTCGCCGTCGCGCAATATCCGGAGATCCGCTTCACCGGGACGCACATGGATCTCGCCGGCAGCGCCGCCGCCCGCATCACCGGCACCCTCACCGCGCGTGGCGTGACCCGTCCGCTCGTACTGGCCGTGCGCTTCGACCAGCCGCCCCGCCATGGCCGCCCGATAACGCTGAGCGCAACCACCACGATCAATCGCCGCGAATTCGGGATGACCGCCTACCGCTTCATCGTCGGCAGCAAGGTCCGCATCGCGATTGCGGCAAGGCTCACGCCGGAATAGGGCTACTCGTCCGAAAGGTCCCGCTGCACCCTGGGATCGCTGAGCAGCCGGTCGATCCGGCTCGCCTCGTCGAAACTCTCGTCCGGCAGGAACTTGATCTTCGCGGCATATTTGAGCTTGAGCTTGCCCGCCACGGCCTTCTGGAAAAAGGCCGTATGGGTCCGCAGCGCCTTGAGCACCTCTGGCTCGTCGGCCCCCAGCAGCGGCTTCACGAAGACCGTGGCGTGGCGCAGGTCCGGGCTCATCCGCACCTCGGTCACCGAAACCGCGTGGACCGTAAGCACCTCGTCGTGCACCTCCTGTCGCATCAGCAATTCGGAGATCACATGGCGCACCTGCTCGCCCACCTTGAGCAGGCGGACCGAGCGGGTTTCGGGCGTGGCGGAATGGCGGGCCATGGTCAGTTGTCGTCCAGCTTGGCGAGGATCCGGCGGAGCGAGCGCATGTTGCGCGCCGTCCCCCGGCATCCCAATCGTCGTTCGATGAAAGGGCCGGTCAGCCGGCTGCCCGCAACCCCATCCACATAGTCGATATAGAGCGCGCGCGGGCCCTGTGCGAGCCTCTCGCGCCCCCGCCCCTCGTGATCGGCCAGAAGAACGCGGAACTGCGCCGGATCTGCCTCGCGGTCGAGGAACACGGTGTGGACCAGCTTCGGATCGCCATCCGCGGCGAAGGGGTTGGCGGAAATCGCCTCCGCCACCTCGTCCCGGCTGCGCACGGCGGCGATAGACTTCATGTCGAACCGCTCGCGCAGCACATATTCGAGCTTTTCCTCAAGGCCTCTGGTGGGCCGCTCGTCATGCTCGAACAGCACATTGCCGCTCGCCACCACGGTCTCCACGTTCACAAAGTCCTCGCGCTGCAACGCATGGCGCAGCTCCGCCATGGTTAGCCGATTGCCGCCGACATTGATGGAGCCGAGGAAGGCGACGTAGCGGGGCATCAACAACTCCATCGCGCCGCAGGCCGCGATGACACCAATCACCCCTCCCGCAAGCGGGAGGGGAATCGAAGGAGGCCCTTGCTGCGCCGGGCCGTGATCACAGCGTCCGGTCGCGCATCTCGATTTCGAACACTTCGAGGTGGTCGCCCGGGCGGATGTCGTTCGTGTCCTGCAGGACCACGCCGCATTCGAGCCCGGCGCGCACTTCCGGCACGTCGTCCTTGAACCGCCGCAGCGAGGCGATGGTGGTCTGCGAGATGATGACGTCCTGGCGGGTAAGCCGCGCGTGGATGCCCTTGCGGATGAACCCTTCGACCACCAGCAGGCCCGCCGCCTTGTCGCGCTTGCCAGCCGGGAACACTTCCTTGACCTCGGCGCGGCCGACCACGGTTTCGATCCGTTCGGGGCCCCAGACGCCGGCCATCTCCTTGGCGATGTCGTCGGTCAGGTGGTAGATGACGTCGAAGTACTTCATCCGCACCTTGTTGCGTTCGACCAGCTCGCGCGCCTTGGCATTGGGGCGCACGTTGAAGCCGATGATCGGCGCGCCGCTGGCCGCCGCCAGGTTCACGTCGCTCTCGGTGATCGCGCCCACGCCGGACGACAGCACGCGCAGCTTGATCTCGTCGTTCGAGAGCTTGCTCAGCGCATTGACGATCGCCTCGGTCGAGCCCTGCACATCCGCCTTGATCACCACCGGGTATTCGATCACCGCCTGCTTGGCGGCGAGCGCC
>DASTGC010000010.1:0-5254 GCA_035719485.1 Novosphingobium sp. | reverse complement strand
GGCATGTCCTGACCGCTCGGGCGACAATCCAGCCGTGACCGGCGATACATGGCATTCTCTCGCATGGCAGCAACACCAGGCCAGGACACTTCCTCGGCCTGGCCCGCCGCAGCGGCGAATCGCGCCAGCATCGCCTCCTTCTGGTGCAACCGGTCTAGCTGCCAGAAGCCGAGCCGGATCATGCTCCCGACGGCGGCCAACACGATGAGCGTGGGTAGGATCGGCACCCTGCCCTTCATTCGCCCTGACCCTGGATAGTCCATTCGGAGTTGATCGCCTCGCTTGCCTTGCGCCGATACTCCGCCTGGAGCAGCCAGGCCTTGGTGGCACGCAGGCCGCCGATCACGGCCGCTGCGGTCAGCGGCACCCAGAGCAGGATATGAACCCAGAACGGCGGCTCGACTGCAAGCTGGAGCCAGATTGCGAGGCCGGTAATCACCGCGCCGATGATCAGCGTCAGGAATGCGGCCGGACCGTCACCCACATTGAAGGCCGTGAAATCCAGCCCGCAGACGCGGCAGCGGTCAGCAAACTTGGCGATACCGGCGAAGAGAGTGCGGGAATGGCAGCGGGGGCAGCAACCGAAAAGGGCAGCCGTGACCCCGGATTTCACTCCTTCGCCAGGCTGCCCCTTCGATGTCCCCTGAGGAACGGGTTCGGTCACTATTCGATCACCGCGCCCCAGTTCCCCCAGACGTAGACGCAGACGAACAGGAACAGCCAGACCACGTCGACGAAGTGCCAGTACCAGGCGGCGGCTTCGAAGCCGAAGTGCTGGCGCGGCGTGAAGTCGCCGTTGTAGGCGCGCTTGAGGCAGACGATCAGCATGATCGTGCCGATGATCACGTGGAAGCCGTGGAAGCCGGTGGCCATGTAGAAGGCCGAGCCATACGTGTTCTTGCCGAAGCCGAACGGCGCGTGGGCATATTCATAGGCCTGGATCGAGGTGAACAGCAGGCCGAGCAGGATGGTCAGCCAAAGGCCCTTTTTCAGGCCTTCGCGGTCACCATGGATTAGCGCGTGGTGCGCCCAGGTGACGGTAGTGCCCGAGCAGAGCAGGATCAGAGTATTGACCAGCGGGAGGTCCCAGGCGTTGATCACGGCCTCGATGCCCTTGGGCGGCCACTGTCCGCCGACCACTTCGGCGATCTTGCTGGGGAACAGCGAGAAATCGAAATAGGCCCAGAACCAGCCGACGAAGAACATCACTTCCGAAGCGATGAACAGCAGCATGCCATAGCGCTGGTGCAGCTGGACGACCGGCGTGTGATCGCCCGCATGGGCCTCGCGCACGATCTTGGTGAACCACTGGAACATGCCGGCGAGCAGGATTGCCAGACCAGCCCACGGTACGACATGTCCGCCGGGCAGCTTGTGCATCATCAGCACCATGCCCGAGGTGAAGGTCAGCGCGCCCAGCGCGGTGACCAGCGGGACGACGTCCGGCGGGAGGATGTGGAAATCGTGGGTCTTGCTACCGGCCATGATCTGGTCCCTGTTGGCGCTTCGCCGGATGCCCGGCGCGGTTTGTCTGCGAAGGCCCTTATCGCGCGTTTGCGGGGCGGTCCAGAGGCTTCGCGCGGGTTATCGGCAATCAGCCCGCCGGTTTCTCCGGCGTTGCCGGGACCCCGACAGATTTGTCCGGCGTTGCCGGACGGGCCGATTTGTCCTCATGAAAAACGTAGCTCAGCGTGATCTGCTTGATGTCGCGCCCTTCCGGATCATCGAGGATCGAGGGGTCGACATAATAGGTCACGGGCATGCGCACTTCCTGGCCGGGCTGCAGGGTCTGCTCGGTGAAGCAGAAACACTGGATCTTGTTGAAGAACTTCCCGGCATCATCAGGCGAGACGTTGAAACTGGCGCGACCGGTGATCGGCCGGCTGGAAAGATTCTTGGCCGTATAGACGGCCAGCGTGCGTGCGCCGAGGTGGACGGTCTGTGTGACCTGGGCCGGGGCGAACTGCCAGGGCAGGTCGGCATCGACATTGGCATCGAAGCGCACCGACATGGTGACCGGGCTGACCTTGATGCCCGATGCCTGGGCTTCCGTCACGCGCTGGGTAGTCCCCTGGAAGCCGGTGACCTGGCAGAACATCCGGTAAAGCGGGACAGCGGCAAAGCCGAGCGCAAGCATGAACAGCGCACCGGCGAGCGCCATCAGGGCAACGCGTCGATTGCGGTTGGGAGCGGCAGAAACAGTTGTCATGGCGCGCGGCCTCAGTGATGGAGCTTGGCGATCGAGATCGCGAAGAACAGCACGACAAAGAAGGCGAGGACCAGGCCGGTGACGACATTGCGGTGCCGGATCACCTTTTTGCGCTGTTCCATGTAGTCGGGCGACTCGGGGTCGGGGAACTGGGTCATCGAAAATTCCCGGAATAGATGGGGTTAGCCCCACCCGCTCCTCCCGGGCGAAGTCGAAGGACTATGCCGAGCGCCAGCGAGGCAGCGGCGGCGCCGGTGCTCGCTCGAACTAGTCCCTCGACTTCGCTCGGGAGGAGCGGGTGGGTTTGGGAAAAGGCCATGTTGACTCAAGCTAGCCAGCGATCCGCCACCAGCGCCCCGAACAGGGCGAAGAGGTAGACGATCGACCAGGCGAAAAGCTGCTTTTCCGGGCGCATGGCATCGTCCGGGCCGGAGCGCCGGCGCAGGCCCACGCGGGCCGAGAGCGCGAGGAACACGCCGGAGAGGAGCGCGGCGGCGATGCCGTAGACGCGCCCCGCTCCGCCAAGGTCCGGCGGGACGAGGCATGGCACCAGGCTGAGCGGCAGCAGCAACACGGCATAGATCAGGATCTGCCGCCGCGTCGCTGTTTCGCCCGCCACCACCGGCAGCATCGGGATGCCGACCTTGGCGTAGTCCGACTGGACGAACAGGGCGAGGGCCCAGAAATGCGGCGGGGTCCACATGAAGATGATCGCGAAGAGCACGACCGGCATCAGGGTGATGTGACCGGTGACGGCGACCCAGCCGATCAGCGGCGGAAAGGCCCCGGCCCCGCCGCCGATGACGATGTTCTGCGGCGTCCGAGGCTTCAACCAGATGGTGTAGACCACGGCATAGTAGATGATCGAGACGAGCAGGATCGCCGCGGGCAGCAGACCGTTGGCCAGGCCCATGATGAGGACCGAGGCGGCCGAAAGCCCCATGCCGAAGTCGCGTGCGCTGGTGCGCTCCATTCGGCCGGCGGGGAGCGGGCGCTCCTTGGTGCGGCGCATGCCGGCGTCGAGATCGGCTTCCCACCACTGGTTGAGCGCCGCCGCCCCGCCCGCGCCCAGGGCGATGCACAGGATAGCGGTGAAGCCGAGCACGGGATCGATCCGCCCCGGCGCGGCGAGCAGGCCGCACAGGCCGGTGAAGATCACCAGGCTCATCACGCGCGGCTTGGTCAACGCGAAGAAATCGCGCCAGTCGGCAGGGAGCGGCAGGCTCTGTACGGCGGCGGGCTGAGTCACGGGGGGGCCTATAAGGGAGCGGGGGGCAAGAGGGAAGAACGCAAGAAGGGGCAAAGGGATGCGGGGCCCTTCCCCCTTCCCGTTTCTCCACTTCGCGTCACCCCACGCAAAAGGCCCCGGAGTTTCCCCCGGAGCCCTTCGTGTTCAGGCGCCAAAACCCTGGCGGCCGTTCTCAGTGGTGCGCGTCCTCGATAACGGGGAGCGTTTCGAACTGGTGGAACGGCGGCGGGCTCGACAGCGTCCACTCGAGCGTGGTCGCACCCTCGCCCCAGTAGTTGCCAGCGGCCTTCTTGCCGGCAGCAAACGTGTAGAGGATGTTGACGAAGAAGATCAGGATCGAGACGGCCATGATCTTGTAGCCGAGCGTCGCCACGTAGTTCCAGTGCTCGAAGGCCGCCGGATAGTCCGGATAGCGCCGCGGCATGCCCTGGAAGCCAAGGAAGTGCATCGGGAAGAAGATCAGGTTCACGCCGACGAAGAACACCCAGAAATGCAGGTGGGCGAGGAACTCGGAATACATCTTCCCGCACATCTTCGGGAACCAGTAGTAGAACCCGGCGAACAGCGCGGTCACCGCACCCAGCGAGAGCACGTAGTGGAAGTGCGCCACAACGTAGTAGGTGTCCTGCAGGTTGTCGTCGATGCCGCCGTTGGAGAGGACGACGCCGGTGACGCCGCCGACGGTGAAGAGAAAGATGAAGCCGATCGCCCAGACCATCGGCGCCTTGAAATCGAGGCTGCCGCCCCACATCGTCGCGATCCACGAGAAGATCTTGATGCCGGTGGGGACCGCGATGACCATGGTCGCCGCGGTGAAGTACATCTTCGTGTTCACCGACAGGCCGGTGGTGTACATGTGGTGGGCCCAGACGATGAAGCCCACGACGCCGATCGCGACCATGGCATAGGCCATGCCGAGGTAGCCGAAGACCGGCTTGCGGCTGAAGGTCGAAATGATCTGGCTGATGATGCCGAAGCCCGGCAGGATCATGATGTACACTTCGGGGTGGCCGAAGAACCAGAACAGGTGCTGGAACAGGATCGGATCGCCGCCGCCCGAGGGATCGAAGAAGGTCGTCCCGAAGTTACGGTCGGTCAGCAGCATGGTGATCGCCGCGGCGAGGACCGGGAGGGCCAGCAGCAGCAGGAAGGCGGTGACCAGCACCGACCACACGAACAGCGGCATCTTGTGCAGGGTCATGCCCGGTGCGCGCATGTTGAAGATGGTGGTGATGAAGTTGATCGCGCCCATGATCGAGCCCGCGCCGGCAAGGTGTAGCGAGAAGATCGCGAAGTCGGTCGCCGGGCCGGAGGAGCCGTAGGTCGACAGCGGGGCATAGGCCGTCCAGCCGATGCCCGCGCCGTTGCCGGTGGTGTCACCCGGCACGAAGGCCGAAAGCATCAGCGAGCAGAAACCGGCGACGGTGAGCCAGAACGAGATGTTGTTCATCCGTGGGAAGGCCATGTCCGGCGCGCCGATCATCAGCGGCACGAACCAGTTGCCGAACCCGCCGATGATGGCGGGCATGACCATGAAGAACACCATGATCAGGCCGTGGGCGGTGATCAGCACGTTCCACAGGTGGAGCGCGGTGTTCATCTCGGCCGGCTTGCCGTCGAGCAGGGTGGCCCAGAGGGTCAGGTACTGGATGCCCGGCTGCTCGAGCTCGAGCCTCATCAGGCCGGAAACGGCGCCGCCGATGATGCCCGCGAAGATCGCGAAGACCAGGTAGAGCGTGCCGATGTCCTTGTGGTTGGTCGACATGAACCAGCGGGCGAAGAAGCCCGGCTTGTGA
>DASTGC010000009.1:0-5156 GCA_035719485.1 Novosphingobium sp. | reverse complement strand
ATGGTCACCGGGTTCGACCGTTCGAAGAAGCCGAACTTCTCGGTCAAGGCCCGCCAGCTGGCCGAAGAGAAGGAAGCGGTCGAGCAGTACGGTTCGTCGGATGCCGGCGCCTCGCTTGGCGACATCCTCGGCGCCGCACTGAAGGCCAAGAAGGACTGATCCCAAAGCCGCCCCGGATTTCGGGGCGGCTGTTTGGAAAATGGGAACAGCCCGTCCAGTCATCGCGACCGGGCGGGCTTTTTCTCTTCTCGCCCGCCGCAATGACAGCCATTTCCCCGGCGCGGTGCGTTGGGTATGAAAACTGTCGAGGCACGTCCGCCACCGGTATCGCGCGGGTGCAGTTGAAGGAACCGTCCATGGCCGTCGAAGTCCACCAGTTTCCCTGCCTGTCAGACAATTACGGGTTCCTCGTCCATGATCCCGTGAGCGGCGAGACCGCAGCCATCGATACCCCGGACGCCGCCGCCTACCTGCGCGAGGCTGCGCACAAGGGCTGGCAGATCACCCAGGTCTGGAACACCCACTGGCACGAGGATCATGCCGGCGGTAATGCCGCCATCAAGGCAGCCACCGGCTGCACGGTCTACGCGCCGGAAGAAGTGGCCGACAAGGTCGGCGGGGCCGACAAGGTCGTGCGCGATGGCGACATGGTCTGCCTCGGCGAATGGGAGGCCGACGTCCTCGCCGTCGGCGGCCACACCAACGGTCACATCGCCTACAGCTTTGCCGATGCCCGCATCGCCTTCGTTGGCGATACCTTGTTCGCGCTGGGGTGCGGCCGCATGTTCGAGGGCACGCCCGACCAGTTCTGGCACAGCCTCTCGCGCCTCAAGGCCCTGTCGCCCCAGACCCTCATCTATTGCGCGCACGAATATACCGCCTCCAACGCACGTTTCGCGCTCCACGCCGATCCCGGCAACGCGGCGCTCGCCTCCTATGCCGCGGAAGTGTTCCAGCGCCGCGAACATGGCCAGCCGACCGTGCCGACGCCGCTGGCGCGCGAACTGGCAACCAACCCCTTCCTGCGGGCCGACGATCCCGCACTCCAGGCGCTGTGGGCTGACCGCGGTGCCAGGGTCGGCGATCCGGTGGCGACCTTCGCCGCCATCCGCGCGGCCAAGGACAAATTCTGATCGCGAGACGCATCGGGGGCCGGGCGCGCGCCGCCCTTCCCTTTGCCGCCAATCCGCCCTAGCATCGCGACACGCTGCATTCAGCAGCAGAGGAGGCGGGGCATGCGGATCGTCCGCACGGTCATCTGGGTGGTACTGCTGGTCGCCCTGATCCTGTTCTCGATGAACAACTGGACCACGGTCACCATCAAGATCTGGGAGGGACTGCTGTGGGAAACCAAGCTGCCCGCTGTCGCGATCCTGTCCTTCGCCCTGGGCTTCATCCCGGTATGGCTGGTCCACCTGATCGAGCGCTGGCGCCTGAGACGCCGGATCAACACGCTCCAGGCGATCGCCCGCCAGCCCTCGGCAGCTCTGACCACGACCCAGCTTGACGCGGCAAGCCAATACGCTGAAACGGCCGGCGAAGCGGCCGACGGCCACGATTGACGATCAGTTTCTGCGGACTCCCCATGAACCCCATTTACCTTGCCCTCGACCTTCCCCGCCTCGACAATGCCCTTGCCCTCGCCCAGAAGGTCAAGGGGCACATCGGCGGCCTGAAGCTTGGGCTCGAATTCTTCTGCGCCCATGGCCATCACGGCGTGCACGAGCTGGCCAAGGTCGGTTTGCCGATCTTCCTTGACCTCAAGCTTCACGATATTCCCAACACCGTCGCGGGGGCGATGCAGGCGATCCATGTCCTGCAGCCGGCCATCGTCACCGTCCATGCCGCAGGCGGCCGGGCGATGATGGAAGACGCCAAGGCCGCCGCCGGCGAAGGCTGCAAGGTTGTCGCCGTAACCGTGCTGACCAGCCTTGACGATGGCGACCTGGCCTCCTGCGGGGTCGGCGGCTGCGCCCATGACCAGGTCCTGCGGCTGGCCGACCTTGCCCAGGAAGCCGGGCTCGACGGCATCGTCTGCTCGGGCCAGGAAGTGGCCGAGGTCCACCGCCGCTGGAAGCACGGCTATCTCGTGGTTCCCGGGCTGCGTCCGGCCGACGGCAACGGCAGCCTGGCCGACCAGAAGCGCGTCGTCACCCCGCGCAGTGCGCGCGATGCAGGCGCGAGCGTGCTGGTGATCGGCCGGCCGATCAGCCGCGCCGACGATCCCGTCGCCGCGGCCCGCGCCATCGAAGCAACACTATAACGGCTATAGCCGCGCCAAGGTCATTAGCGGGCGGCCGCGGTCGATCGCGGCGAAACTGCGGCTTCCGGCGAGGGGATCACGCCGATATCGGCCAGCGGATCGCTTTTCGGGGAAGGCGACGCCTGCGCTCCGGCAGGGGGCATGGCAGCCTCGGCCATGCGGGCACGCTCCATGATGATCGAGGCCAGGCCCACCAGCAGCAGCATCGCCGCCAGGCCGAGCAGGCCTACCTGGAGCCGATGCACCGCCTGCGCGCGAAGTTCGCGAGCCGTCGGCGGCACGAAGTGCTGCGGCGTCCTGCCTCCTTGCTGACCCGGAAGGCTCATGTTCGGCTTGCTTGCCATTGGATACGCGAAATAGTCACATTCGCGATCAGTCGCAAGCCCGGTGCGACGAGCACCCGGCTCCGGGGCACGCTCATGCCAGCCAGGGGAAGACCGGAAGTCCCTTGCTGCGCAGCCAATCGGCGTTCCACAGCGTCGACAGATAGCGGAAGCCGGTATCGCATAGGATCGTAGCGACGCGCTTGCCCGGTCCGAGCTGGCGGCCCAGCGCCACTGCTCCCGCCACGTTGATGCCGGTGCTGAGGCCGAGGCACAGGCCCTCCTCGCGCAGCAGGCGATTGACCCACTCGAGCCCCTCCTCATCGGAGATGCGGAACTGGGTGTCGATCGGCGCACCTTCGAGATTGGCGGTAATCCGCCCCTGGCCGATCCCCTCGGCAACCGAGGTCCCCTCGGCGCTCAATTCGCCATGAGCGTAATAATTGTAAAGCGCGGCGCCATGTGGATCGGTCAGCGCAATGGTCACGTCGGGGTTAAATGCCTTGAGCCCCATGCCCACACCCGCGATGGTCCCGCCAGTGCCGGCAGCGCAGGTGAACCCGTCGATCCGGTGCTCCATCTGCTCCCACAGTTCTGGGGCAGTGCTTTCGATGTGGGCCTTGCGGTTGGCTATATTGTCGAACTGGTTGGCCCAGATCGCGCCCTCGGTCTCCTCGGCCAGCCGGCGCGAGGTGTGGACGAAATGGCCCGGGTTGGAGAACGGTGCGGCAGGCACGAGCACCAGTTCCGCGCCCAGCGCCCGCAGGGTATCCATTTTCTCGCGCGACTGGGTCTCGGGCATGACGATCATCGTCTTGTAGCCGAGCGCGTTGCCGACCAGCGCCAGCCCGATTCCGGTATTCCCCGCCGTGCCCTCGACAATGGTGCCGCCCGGCTGGAGCACGCCCCGCGCCTCGGCATCGCGCACGATCCAGAGGGCAGCACGGTCCTTGACCGAGGCGCCCGGATTGGCAAATTCGCATTTCCCCCAGATCTCGCACCCGGCCGCCTCGCTGGGCCCCTTGAGCAGGACGAGCGGGGTATTGCCGACAAGATCGAGCGTGGTGGGTACGGCCGGTGCAGTCATGGGCACAGAGCTAGGCGAGGCAAGGCGCGCCCGCAAGCCGGAGTCGATATCTTCGTGCGCTTCCGACAACCGTCGGAAGCTTGCCCTTGGCGGATGCCAAGGGCGCACTCATCAATCAATCTTCGGGAGCAATCGTGACGCGCAGGCCATCCAGCGTCTCGGTCACCTGCAACTGGCACGACAGGCGCGAGGCTTCGTTGCGGTGATCCGAGCTGTCGAGCAGGTCGTTCTCGTCGTCGCTGAGCGAGGGGAGCTTGCCGGCGAAGGCCGGATCGACATAGACGTGGCAGGTCGCGCAGGAGCAGCAGCCGCCGCACAGGGCGAGCAGTTCGTCAAATCCGTTGTCGCGAATGGCCTCCATCACGGAAATGCCGTTGTCGACATTGATTTCCCGTTCCGCGCCTGCACGATCAACGACTACAATCTTGGTCATCGCCACATCCCTGAAGTTGGCCGCCCCATGTGGGGATCGAGGCGGCTGCTATAATGAACCAACCGGTTTTGCAAGGACCGCCTTATGAGAGTTTACCCAGATGGGCCTTACCGCTGATCAACTGGCCGGCGCGCTTGACGAGCTGGCCGCCCGCGAACCCGGAATCGCCGCTGCCCTTTCCCGGGCGGGCTATCCGCAACCCCGCATCCGGGAGCCCGGCTGGCAGACCATGCTGCGCACCATCGTGGGCCAGCAGGTCAGCGTGGCGGCGGCCAGTTCGATGTGGCGAAAACTGGAAGCCGCGTTCGGGCCGGAACCGTCGCCCGAGGCAATCCTCGCCAGTGAATTCGACACCCTGCGCGCATGCGGCCTCTCGCGCCAGAAGCAGGACTATGCCCGCTCGCTCTGCGCACTGGTCGCAGGCGGCGAACTCGATTTCAGCGCCCTGCCCGGCGATGACGAGGAAGCCATTGCCCTGCTCACGCGGATCAGGGGCATCGGTCGCTGGTCTGCCGAGATCTACCTGCTGTTTGCCGAAGGCCGGCCGGATATCTGGCCGGCGGGCGATCTTGCGGTACAGGCAGGGATCGGACGAATACTGGGTCTCGAAGAGCGCCCCTCCGAAAAGCAGGCGCGCGCGCTAGCTGAAGCCTGGCGCCCGCACCGGGGTGCGGCCGCAATCTTCACCTGGCACTGCTACAACAACGCCGCGCTTTAGACCGGGGTGCCGTAAATCTGATCCGCCGTGGCGGGCGTCGCAGGCGCACCCAACCAGGACTCAGTACCGTCCCCAGACGAACTTGCTGCTCAGCGCGAAATTCCACACCGAGCCCAGCACGATGCCGATGACCACCGCGACCACATCGTGGAACCCCATCGCCTTCAGCGCCGCCGCCGAACCCACGTTGGTGAGGAGCCCCAATGAGCAGGTCATCGCGAATTTCGCCCAGCCGCGCACCAGCGGGGCAAAGCCGCGCAGGCGCTTGTCGGAATAGGTCAGCTCGTTGTTGAGCACGAAGTTGAAGGTCATCGCGATCACCGCAGCGAGGG
>DASTGC010000008.1:0-4449 GCA_035719485.1 Novosphingobium sp. | reverse complement strand
CGCCTGACCCACTCGAACCCATTGTCCCGGTACTGGCGCCCTGGGCGGAAGTGCCGCCGGAGGTCGGCGTTGTCTTTGTGGCGTCGGAGGTGCCGCTCGCCCCGGTCGTGCTCCCCGTGCCGCCCGCGTCCGGGGCCGAAGTGCTGGAGCCGGTCGCCCCGCTCGAGCCACTGCCCAAAGTCGATGCGCCGCCGCCCGTTGCGCCCGTCGTCGCACCGGTTCCGCCACCGAGGTTGGACGAGCCGGAGGTGCTCGCCGCCTCCTGGGCGCTCCAGCTGCTCGTCGCGCCGGATTGGCCGCTGACCTGGCTGCGGTCCTCGACGCGCAGGTTGTTCTGCACGTGCTTCACGCCGGAGATGCGGTCGATGCAGTCCTCGGCACGCCGCTTCGCCTCGCGATTGCCGACAGTGCCCGAAAGCGTCACCTCACCGTCCTTGACCGAGACCGAGATGCGCCGGGCGTCGACCCGCGGATCGTCGGTCAGGCGGTCGTTCACATCCTCGCGGATGCGCTCGTCGGAGCGGGTGTAGTCGCTCGGTCCGTGCCCGCGATAGTCCTGCTCGCGCCGGCGCGCGGCATCCTCGTCGCCGAACCAGCTGGCGATCTCGTCGCCGGCCCGCTCGAAGAACCCACGATTCTGCCCGCTGCTGCTGCTGCCCTCGCGGCCGTAGTCCGGACCATAGCCGCGACCGAAAGTGGGATTGGAACCGCCGGAATGGCCCCACGACTGACCACTCCCGCGCCGCTGCTCGGGTCCGCCCCACTGATCGTAGTTGGCGCCGCTGGTCATGCCGTAACCGGCGGCAAAGCTCTGGCTCCCGGGCTGGCCGCTATCCTGCGAATACCAGTCCTGCCCGCGCCGGCCGCCGACATCGCGGTCGCTCAGGTCCTGCCGCTCGCGCATCTCGCGGTCCTGCCGCATCCGGGTCGTTTCGCCGATCTCGTCCCGGTGCATCGAGCCGGAACTGGTCGGCCGCGAACCGTAGCGCTCGCTGCTGCCGCCCCATGCTCGCTGGGCATAGCCATAGTCATGCTGCCCTGCGCCGCGATCCTCGCCGCCGCCATAGTCCATACCCGAGCCCTGCCATTCGCGCTGCTGCGGCTGGCGATAGCCGGGGTTGCCCCAGTCACGCTCGCCGCGCCATTCGTTGCCCCGGTAGGAGCCCTGGCGGCGCCATTCGTCGCGGTCGGCATCCTCGCTCCAGCCGCCCTGCTGCCGCCCGCCGCCCCAATCCTGCTGCTGCTGGCGCCAGTGCTGCTGTCCGCCCGGCTGGCCGGCGAAGCGGTCGCGCTGCTGCCGGCTCCAGTCCTGCTGGTTCTGCTGCCAATTCCGGCGATTGTCGTCGCCCCCGCGCTCCTGGCGCGGCTCGTCCCAAGGCGTGCGGTCGTTCATGAACGGTCTCCTATTGCGCACGGCGGCTGCGCTCGAAACGGGCGCCCACACCGGCATGCCTCTAGAGAACGAGCCGCCTGCCACCCTGTTGCGCCTCGCGCAGGGCGCATGTCGCACCGGCCAACCGGCCCGGCGCGGCTGCAAGGCCGTTGCGCCGCGATGCAAGTGCGTTGCAGCCCCATTGCAGCGGGCCGCCTCAGCGCCGATATCCGCTCCATGGGCCCTGTCGCACCGCCGCCGGAGATCGCCGCCTGGTTCGCCGGTCGGGGCTGGCGCCTGCGCCACCACCAGGCGGAAATGCTCGCCGCAGCCCACGCGGGCCGCCACGCCCTGCTCCTCGCCGATACTGGTGCCGGCAAGACCCTCGCCGGATTCCTTCCGACTCTCGCGGAGTTTTGCCCATCAACTGGCCCACCGCCACCAGATGGCCTCCACACCCTCTACGTCTCGCCGCTCAAGGCGCTGGCTCACGATGTTCAGCGCAACCTATTGGCACCGATCGAGGAAATGAACCTCCCGGTACGCGTCGAGACCCGCACGGGCGATACACCGTCGGATCGCAAGGCTCGCCAGCGCGCCCGCCCGCCCCACGTTCTCCTCACCACGCCCGAATCGCTTTCCCTCCTCCTCAGCTACCCCGAAAGCGCGGAGCTCTTCGCCGGTCTCAAGCGGATCGTCATCGACGAGGTCCACGCCTTCGCCACCGGCAAGCGCGGCGACCTGCTCGCTCTCTCGCTCGCCCGCCTGTCCCGCCTCGCCCCAGCGCTCCAGCGTGTCGCCCTGTCCGCCACCGTCGCTGAACCCGAGGAATTCCGGCGCTGGCTTGCGCCCGGAGGCGAGGCGGAAACGGTCGAGGTGGTCGAGGGTGAGCCCGGCGCTCCGCCCCGGATCGCGCTGCTCCTGCCGCAGGAGGAGCGAGTTCCCTGGGGTGGCCATGCCGCGGGCTGGTCTGTTCCCCAGCTCTACCAGGCGATCCGCGACCACCGCACCACGCTGGTCTTCACCAACACGCGTTTTCTCGCCGAATACATCTTCCAGCTGCTGTGGGACGTGAACGACGACCACTTGCCCATCGGCATCCACCACGGCTCGCTCTCGAAGGAAGCCCGGCGCAAGGTCGAAGGGGCGATGGCACGGGGCGAATTGCGCGCGCTGGTCTGCACCGCCAGCCTCGATCTCGGGGTGGACTGGGGCGATATCGACCTTGTCGTCCAGATGGGCGCGCCCAAGGGCTCCTCGCGCCTGCTCCAGCGGATCGGGAGGGCCAACCACCGGCTCGACTGTCCCAGCGATGCCCTGCTCGTCCCCGGCAATCGCTTCGAGTTCCTCGAGGCCATGGCGGCGCGCTCGGCGGCGCTGGCCGGCCAGCGCGATGGCGAGGACTTCCGCCCCGGCGCGCTCGATGTGCTCGCCCAGCACGTCATGGCCTGCGTTTGCGCGGGGCCCTTCGCCGAGAGCGAACTGCTGGCCGAAGTTCGCTCTGCGGCGGCCTTTGCCTGGGTCGACGAGACAGTCTGGGCCCGCGTCCTCGCCTTCGTCGCCACAGGTGGCTACAGCCTGCGCGCCTACGATCGGTTCCAGCGCATTGTCCGCGCGAAGGACGGAACATGGCGGCTCTCGCACCCGGAACATGCCCACCGCCACCGCCTCAACGCCGGGATCATCGTCGATGCCGAGATGCTCGACGTGCGCTTTCGTAACGGCAAGTCCCTTGGCCGGGTCGAGGAGGCCTTCGGCGCTAGCCTCTCGCCCGGCGACACCTTCCGTTTCGCCGGCATGGACCTGGAAGTCGAATCGGTCCGCGATCTCGAACTGGTCGTCCGCGCGGCCCGCAAGTCGGCGATGATCCCAAGCTACATGGGCGCCCGCATTCCCATCTCCACCCACCTTGCCGACCGCGTCCGCCACCTGCTGGTCGACCGCGCCGGCTGGGGTGCCTTCCCCGACGACGTGCGCGAATGGCTCGAAGTGCAGGACTGGCGCTCGCGCCTGCCCGGTCCGGGCGAACTGCTGGTGGAAAGCTTTCCCCATCGGGGGCGCCACTATTCGGTGATCTACACCTTCGAAGGCTGGAACGCCAACCAGTCGCTCGGCATGCTGATCACCCGCCGCATGGAGGAGCGCGGCCTGGGCCCGCTCGGCTTCGTCGCCAATGATTATGCGCTAGGCGTCTGGGGTCTCAAGCCGATCGAGCACCCCGCGCCGCTGCTTTCGCCCGATATCCTCACCCACGAGTTCATTGCCTGGGTCGAGGAGTCGCACCTCCTGCGCCGGGCCTTCCGGGAAGTGGCCGTGATCGGCGGACTGGTCGAGCGGCAGCATCCCGGCAAGCGCAAGAGCGGTCGGCAGGTCACCTTCTCGACCGACCTGATCTACGATGTCCTGCGCAAGCACGAGCCCGACCATGTGCTGATCGAGGCAGCATGGGCCGATGCGCGAACGCGCCTGACCGATATCGGCCGGGTGGCCGACGTGCTGGAACGCGCAGCCGAGCAGGTCGTGCACGTGCGGCTCGACCGCGTTTCCCCCTTGGCGGTCCCCGTACTGGTGATGATCGGGCGCGAGAGCTTGCCGGCAGGGGCGGCCGATGACGACTTGCTGCTGGAAGCGGAAAGCCTGGCGGGCGAGGCGATGCGCGTGGAGGAGCGCGAGACGGAGGAGTAGAGCTCAAAGTGGGCTTGAGCCGAAGCTGGTCGCGGCCCGCTGCTCCGCGTCCCCCACAAAAAAGGGGCGGATCGCTCCGCCCCTTTCTTTCCTGAAAGGTCTATTGTCGAACGGCTTACATCGTCGCCTTTGGCGCGTCGGGAGCCTTGCCGAATTCCGAGTACTGCTCGTTGCCGACGAACCCGAACTTGGTCACGCCCGAGGCCTTGATGATGTTCAGGGCCGCGGCCGAAAGCTCGTAGCCCGCGCCAGCTTCCGGCTGGAACTGCAGTTCCGGTTCCGGCTTCATCTGCAGCGTCTGCTGGAGCAGCGCCACGAACTGGCCGTTGTTGACCTGCTGCCCGTTCCACAGAACCTTATTGTCGTAAGTGAGGACAACCTTGTTCTTGATC
>DASTGC010000007.1:0-2686 GCA_035719485.1 Novosphingobium sp. | reverse complement strand
ATCTCGATCCGTAAGTTTTCCGAGAAGCCGATCACGCTCGACATGCTGCGCGATTTCGGTTCGATGTCCGACAAGATGTGCACCGCGCTCAAGATCGCGGGCGCCTGCCGGATGAACGTGGTCATCTCGGGCGGTACCGGTTCGGGTAAGACGACCATGCTCAACGCCCTCTCGAAGATGATCGACCCGGGCGAGCGCGTGCTGACGATCGAGGACGCGGCCGAACTCCGCCTGCAGCAGCCCCACTGGCTGCCGCTCGAAACCCGCCCGCCGAACCTTGAAGGCCAGGGTGCGATCACCATCGGCGATCTCGTCAAGAACGCGCTGCGTATGCGTCCTGACCGGATCATCCTCGGCGAAATCCGCGGCGCGGAGTGTTTCGACCTCCTCGCCGCGATGAACACCGGCCACGACGGCTCCATGTGCACGCTGCACGCGAACTCCCCGCGCGAGTGCCTCGGCCGTATGGAAAACATGATCCTGATGGGCGACATCAAGATCCCCAAGGAAGCCATCAGCCGCCAGATCGCTGAATCGGTCGACCTCATCGTCCAGGTCAAGCGCCTGCGTGATGGCTCGCGCCGCACCACCAACATCACCGAGGTGATCGGCATGGAAGGCGACGTGATCGTGACGCAGGAACTGTTCAAGTTCGACTATCTCGACGAGAGCGACGACGGCAAGATCATCGGCGAATTCCGCTCGACCGGCCTGCGTCCCTATACGCTGGAAAAGGCCCGTCAGTTCGGGTTTGACCAGGCCTACCTCGAAGCCTGCCTCTAGACCGGCGCGCCCCTACCTGGCCAGCCACTGCTGGCTGGCGGCGGCCAGCAGGATAGCGGCGGCGAGGACCGACCAGAAGAACAGGCCGGTCCATGGTATGATGCCGATCCTGTCGGGATCGCGCCGATGAAGCCGCCGGTGGTCACCCCACCAGGCCAGCGCGGCTAGCACCAGGGCAATGGCACCTGCCACGGCGCTCGCGTGATCGCTCAACCAGTCCATTCCTGCCGGCCTTGCCCGATTTGGTCCGCAGGCTAAAGGGGACAGGTGAACGCCCGCGCCGCTGCTCCCATTGCCCACCGCCCGGTTAGCCAGCGCCCCGTTCTGGCGCTGGGCTTGCGCCTGATGTCGGCACTGGCGCTCGGCGTCCTGCTCTCGCTGGTCAAGATCAGTGGAGAAATGGGGCTGGCCCTGCCCGAGGTCATCTTCTGGCGGCAGTTGTTGCCCGCAGTCGCGATACTGATCTGGTTCGCGGCGCGCGGAGAACTGGGACGCCTGCGAACCCACCGCCTGGTCATCCATGGCCGGCGTGCCCTGCTTGGGGTAGCGAACATGGCAATGCTGCTGGCATCGGCCCGCCTCCTGCCCTTGAGCGAGGCCACGGTCCTGGGCTTTACCTGCCCACTCTTCGCAGTAATCCTCTCGGCGCTGCTGCTGCGCGAGCGCATCGGCCCTTACCGCTGGTTTGCGGTAGCCCTCGGACTGGTGGGAGTGGTGGTGATCGTCGGCTTCGGAACTTCCGCCATGTCCCCGCTCGGCGCCGTGCTTGGTATCGGAGCAGCCATTGGAGGTGCACTCGTGGCCATTCAGATCCGTTCCCTCGCGCGGACCGAAGAGGCGATCACGGTGGTGTTCTGGTTCTCCGCCTTCGGCACGCTCATCCTCTTGCCGGTAGTGGTCTTGTACGGGTCGGCCCATACCGCTACCGATTGGCTGATGCTGTGCGGGATCAGCCTTGCCGGCTTGCTTACCCAGTTTTGCGCAACTGCCGCCCTGCGGTTTGGAACCGTTTCCAGCGTGATGGTCATGGATTATTCCCAGCTTTTCTGGGCAATGCTCTTCGGCTGGCTGATCTTCGCCCACGCGCCCCCTGCATCGACCTGGATCGGATCGCCGGCAATCATCGGTGCGGGGCTGATCGTGGCATGGCGGGAACACCGTGCACGCGGGACAATCGTCGTATGAAAAGCAGCCCGCCAGAAATTGCGCGCGATCGGCCGATACTCGCGATCATATTCCGGCTCTTCGCGGCGATGACGGTCGCTCTCTCTTTCGTGATCGTGAAGCTTGCCGGATCGCTGCACATCGGAATTCCCCAGGTGATGTTCTGGCGCTTCATCGTATGCACCGTGTGCCTCTTTGCTTACCTCGCCATCCGGAGGGATCTGGGGATCTTGCGTACCAGGCGCCCGGTTAGTCACTTCGGGCGCGGCCTGAACAGTACCATCATCATGGCATTGAATTACTGGGCTGCCATGGTCATCCCGATTGCGCTGGTGAGCACGATCAATTTTACGGCTCCTCTATTCGCCGTGCTCATCACCTCCCTCGTGCTTCGGCATCCTGTCAGCCGGGTTCACTGGGTGGCGGTATTGATCGGCTTTGTTGGCGTGGTTCTGGTATCCATGCCATCTCCGCATGATGATTATCCCCTGCTGGGCGCGCTCGCGGCACTCGCCGGCTCTGCCGGAACCTCCGTCTCCAACCTGCAGGTGAGGGATCTGTCGCGGACCGAGCAGCCGCTGGCCATCGCCTTCTACTTTTCCCTGATCGGTGCGCTGCTGTCCGCCCTCGCCCTGCCTTTCTCGACCGCTCCGACACAGCCTCTCGAGTGGTTACTGCTGGTGAGCCTCGGTCTTCAAGGGATGGCCTTCCAGGTGCTCTTTGCCCTGTCACTGCGGTT
>DASTGC010000006.1:0-8584 GCA_035719485.1 Novosphingobium sp. | reverse complement strand
GCACCTCGAACCCGCGGTCCTTGTTGGCGGTATAGAGCTTTTCCAGACCCTCATACTGCGGGGTGAGCCCGCACTTGCTGGCAACGTTCACCACCAGCAGCACCTTGCCGGCGTGATTCGCCAGGCGATCGGGCTTGCCGTTGATGAGAGTGAGCGGAATTTCGGCGAGGTTGGTCATGCGGTGGCTCCGTCTGTTGCCGGGCAGACTATGCCCAAACGGTGGGGGGCGGCAAGCGGTGGCTGTTTTTATGCTTTCTGCATGCATTTGATGCAGATCATGGCTAAAATCTCCATGCGGCAGAAAAACAGGGAAACAACCGCTGGGAGTTAGGTCGATGCGCTCCATTCTCGTCCATGCCGAAGCAGGGTCCGCCGGGCGGGCCCGGATCGATACCGCGCTGTCGCTCGCAAGGATCAGTGCAGGCCATGTCAGCCTGCTCGTCGATACGCCGGTCAGCCGCTATGTCGCGGTCGACGGACTCGGCGGGGGCTTTGTCGCGACCGATGCGCTCAAGGAAGCGATCGCCGGCGACGATGCCTTCGCTCGGCAGATGGAAACGCATCTTGCCAAAGGTGACGTCTGCTGCGACGTGGTCCGGGCAGAGCGGGACCCGATCGATGCACTCGCCGACGCGGCGCGCCTCGCCGACGTCGTCGTGGTGGCCCGGCGCGAGGCACTGGCCAGCGATCTGCCGCTGGCGGTGCGTTGCCCGGTGCTCGCCGTGAATGCCGACGAAACGCTCTGCTTCCCGCTCTCGCGCGTCACCATTGCCTGGGACGGCAGTGCCGAGGCGGCCAATGCGGTGCGCTCGGCGGTTCCGCTGCTGCAAGGCGCGGAGGTGACCGTCCTGTCCGTCACGGACAAGGCGCAGGACGGGCCGGGAACCGACGTGATGACCTATCTCTCCCGTCATGGCGTCAAGGCTGACCAGGTGATTGTCGAACGGCAGGGCGCCGCCGAGGAAACCATCGGCCGCGAACTTGCCAAGCTTCACCCTCAATTGTTGGTGATGGGAGCGTTCCGGCACAGTCGCCTGCGCGAATTCCTGTTCGGCGGGGTGACGCGGTTCTTCCTCGACAATCCCAGCGGACCGGCGCTGTTGCTGGCGCACTGAGCCGAACTTGCCGGAAGGGTTTGGCTGGACGGCCCTGCAACTGAGCATGGGAGGGTCGCCGGGTTATGGTGCGGCGCAACAGGTATCGTCGCCATTCGCAAGCCAGAAACGGCGCTCGCACTCTGCTATCCGGGAATTGTCCCGAAAATCCGCCATTGCAGGGCGCCAAATGTGATAAGTTGCATATTTTGCAACTATGACCTCTCATTTCGCACTTGCACAATAATCGAGTCGCGGGCATACGGGACCTGCCTTTCAGGCATCCTCTCCCAAGACTTCAAAGGCCCGGTCGGCAACGACCGGGCCCTTTTTTTGGCCCTCGCCCGGCGGATCGATCGCCGCCGGCGTACGTTCCGGGACCGGCCCCTTTGCAATCGCCAGGTCCATACCTAGCTGATGCATGATGCGGTCATCCACAGCCCGCAGGAAAGGGGATCACGGATCATGGCAGAGGCAGCACCCGCCGGCGCGGCGGAGCGTACGGCCCGGTTGCAGGTTGCCGCCGCGCGGCAGGAGGAGAGCGGCCACGGCATCGCCCGCCTGCCCAAGTCCGCCATGGCCGAGCTGGGCGTGACCGAAGGCGACGTGATCGAGATCGAAGGCAAGCGCATCACTGCCGCCCGCGCTGTCCTTGCCTATCCCGAGGACGAAGGGCTCGAGGTCGTCCGCCTCGACGGGCTCCAGCGCGGCAATGCCGATGTGGGGTCTGGCGAGCATGTGACGATCCGGCGGGCAGAGAGCCGCCCCGCCCAGCGTGTCGTCTTCGCGCCCGCCCAGAAGGACATGCGCCTGCAAGGGCCCGCCCAGGCGCTCAAGCGCAATTTCTTCCAGCGCCCGCTGGTCGCGGGCGACCTCGTCGCCACGGCCGGGCAGCAGCAGGTGCGCGACATGCCGCCGCAGATTGCCCGGATGTTCAACGCCCCCGCCTATGCGCTGACCCAGATCCGCCTCTCCGTCGTCTCCACCAGCCCCAAGGGCATCGTCCACATCGACGAGAATACCGAGGTGGAACTGCGCGCCGAGTTCGAGGAACCCCGTACCGCGCGGGCTGACGTCAACTATGACGATGTCGGCGGCATGGGCGATACCATCCGCCAGCTGCGCGAGATGGTGGAGCTGCCGCTGCGCTATCCCGAATTGTTCACCCGCCTTGGGGTCGACCCGCCCAAGGGCGTGCTGCTGCATGGCCCGCCAGGTACCGGCAAGACCCGCCTCGCCCGCGCGGTCGCCAACGAGAGCGACGCCTCGTTCTTCACCATCAACGGTCCCGAGATCATGGGCTCGGCCTATGGCGAGAGCGAGAAGGCCCTGCGCGAGGTGTTCGAGGAGGCGGCCAAGGAAAGCCCCTCGATCATCTTCATCGACGAGATCGATTCAATCGCGCCGAAGCGCGGTGAGGTTCATGGCGAGGCGGAGAAGCGCCTCGTCGCCCAGTTGCTCACGCTGATGGACGGGCTGCATACCAATTCGAACATCGTCGTCATCGCCGCCACCAACCGGCCCGACGCGATCGACGAGGCGCTGCGCCGCCCCGGCCGGTTCGACCGCGAGATCGTCATCGGTGTGCCCGACGAGAAGGGCCGCCGCGAGATCATCGGCATCCACACCCGCGGCATGCCGCTGGGCGAGGGGGTCGACCTCGACGAACTGGCCCGCACCACCCACGGCTTCGTCGGCGCCGATATCGCCGCGCTCGCCCGCGAGGCGGCGATCGAGGCCGTGCGCCGGATCATGCCCCGGCTCGACCTCGAGGCGCAGACCATCCCGCCCGACGTGCTCGAGAGCCTCTGCGTCACCCGCGACGACTTCCTGGAAGCCCTGAAGCGCGTGCAGCCCAGCGCCATGCGCGAGGTCATGGTCCAGGTGCCCAACATTGGCTGGGCCGATGTCGGCGGCCTCGGCGAAGCGCAGGAGAAGCTGCGAGAAGGCGTCGAACTGCCGCTGAAGACGCCCGAGGCCTTCCACCGCCTCGGCATCCGGCCGGCCAAGGGCTTCCTGCTCTATGGCCCGCCCGGAACCGGCAAGACCCTGCTGGCCAAGGCCGTCGCCAAGGAGGCCGAGGCAAACTTCATCTCGATCAAGTCGAGCGACCTCCTCTCCAAGTGGTATGGCGAGAGCGAGCAGCAGATCAGCCGGCTGTTCGCCCGCGCCCGCCAGGTCGCGCCCTGCGTGATCTTCATCGACGAGATCGACAGCCTCGTCCCCGCCCGCGGCTCCGGGATCGGCGAGCCCAACGTCACCGCGCGGGTGGTCAACACTATTCTGGCCGAGATGGACGGGCTGGAGGAACTGCAAAGCGTGGTCGTCATCGGCGCCACCAACCGGCCGACGCTGGTTGACCCGGCCCTGCTGCGCCCCGGTCGGTTCGACGAGCTGGTCTATGTGGGCACGCCGGACGAGGCAGGCCGCGAACATATCCTCAAGATCCATACGGCCCGCATGCCGCTGGCCTCCGACGTGGACCTGAAGGCGATTGCCCACGAGACCGACCGCTTCACCGGGGCAGACCTCGAAGACGTCGTCCGGCGCGCCGGCCTCGTCGCCATCCGCCGCATGGGCCGCGATGTCGGCGCGGTCACCGGCGCCGACTTCGCCGAGGCGCTCACCGACAGCCGCGCCACCGTCTCGGCCGAAATGGAGGAGGAATACGGCAAGATGAAGGGTGAACTGAAGCGCCGCGCCGCCGAGGTCGCCCCGCTGGGCTTCCTCGCGCCGGGCATGGTGCAGTCGACGCGGGACCGTAAGCACGGGTGATCGGGCGCCTCTCTCCCCGCCGGGGAGGGGCGCCGGCACCCCACGCGATCACTCGTCATCCTGAACTTGTTTCAGGATCCATTTTGCGGCCCGCCCCGAGTGCCCCGTGAAGGCGCCAAACGCGCCCGTGAGCCGGTCCTGAACTGGCAGGGTAGGCCACCCGATGGATCCTGAAACAAGTTCAGGATGACGGGGCGGCCGTTGTCGCCCCACCCGCCGCCGGCGGGCCCACCGCCTCGGGCATGTTCACCCGGAGCCACTCGAGCATTTCCTCGCGCACGGCGAGTTGCAGGTTGGCGAGCGAGGCGGGGTCGGCCGCGCTCATCACCAGCTTCAATTCGATCCGGTCGATCCACGCTGCCGAAACCTGCAGCGCGCCGGAGCGCCTGTCCCATTCCTTGCGGTGGCCCAGAACCGCCTCGTAGGCGTCGCGGATCGGCTGGATCGCTGTCCCCGGGTTCACCGGCAGCAGCACCGAGCCGGTGATTCCGCCGCCCACGCGGGTCCAGTTCTGGAAGGTGGTGTCAAGGAACTTGGCCGTCGGCACGATCAGGCGCCGCTGGTCGCCGGTCCGGATGACGACATAGGTCATGCGGATGTCCTCCACCCGCCCGGCCTCGCCTTCCACCACCACGTGATCGTCGATCCGGATCGGCTCGGTCAGGGCCATCTGGATTCCGGCGATCAGCGATTTGAGCGCGGGCTGAGCGGCGGCACCGACCGCGAGTGCGGCAAGGCCCGCCGAAGTGATCAGCGTTACCCCCACGTTGCGCACGCCGGGGATCGATAGCAGCATCAGCGCCACGGTCACGAAGACGATCACGAACCGCGCCGAGCGCGAGAGGATGGCGATCCGCGTACGCCGGCTGCGCGAGGCGATGGTGTCCTCGCCAAGTTGCGCCCGGCTGTCGACCGCAAGGGCATAGGCGCGCACCAGCCTGAGCGCGATCCAGCCGAGCAGCGCCGGAACGAGGAACCGGTCCAGCGCCCCCCACACGCGTGCGATCAACGCCGAGCTTTCCCCCGCAAGCTCGATCGCCAACGCCAGCAGCGCCCAGCGGAACGGCCCGCGCAGGCGGTCTACCACGATCCCGTCGCTTTCCATGTGCGACAGGTCGGCCAGGCGGGCGAGCACCCGGAACAGGGCGAAATGCACCGCAAGGGCAATGGCGATGGCCGTGCCGCCGGCAATCAGCGCGCCGGCAAGGCCGGGCAGCTGGACCAGTTGGGGAAGTTGGGGAAGCGTCATGGCGGCAGGGTTAGGGTCCGTTGGTGGCAAGGACAATAATGGCGACAATTTCGGGGCAAACGTGGTCCTGATGGTGCCATTCATGAATTCACGACCTAGTGCGCCGCTCCCCAGTTCGGCCCTGTCCCGATCTCGATTCCCAGCGGCACGTCGAGCCTGACCGAGGGCAACGCCGCTTCGGCCATGATCCGTTCGATGACGGGGCTCGCCGCTGCCACATCCCCCTCCGGCAGTTCGAACACCAGCTCGTCGTGCACCTGCAGCAGCATTCTCACGTGGCCCAGCCCCGCATCGGCCAGCGCGGGCATCATCCGCACCATGGCCCGCTTGATGATGTCGGCGCTGGTACCCTGGATCGGCGCATTGATCGCGGCCCGCTCCGAACCGGCGCGCTCGTTTGGATTGCTGGCGTTGATTCGCGGGAACCAGGTTTTGCGCCCGAACAGAGTCTCGGAATAGCCCTTCTCCCGCACACCTTCGAGCGTGCCGTGAATATAGCGGCGGATGCCCGGGAAGCGGTCGAAGTAGCGGTCGATCATCGCCTGGGCCTCGTCCGAAGAGACGCCGAGCCGGCCCGCGAGGCCCCAGCGGCTGATGCCGTAGAGAATAGCGAAGTTGATCGTCTTGGCCCGCGCGCGGGTGTCGCGGTCGACCAGCCCGAACATTTCCTGGGCAGTGCGCGAATGGATGTCCTCGCCCGCGGCGAAAGCCTGCTTCAGTTCGGGCACGTCGGCCATGTGCGCGGCAAGGCGCAGCTCGATCTGCGAATAGTCGGCCGCGAGCAGCACATTGCCTGCCTCCGCCACGAAAGCCTCGCGGATCTGGCGACCGATCTTGGTCCGGATGGGGATGTTCTGCAGATTCGGGTCGGTGGACGACAGCCGCCCGGTCTGCGCGCCAACGAGCGAGTAGCAGGTGTGTACCCGGCCCGTCTGAGGGTGGATCGCGGCCTGCAAGGCATCGGTATAGGTGGACTTGAGCTTGGCCAACTGGCGCCAGTCCAGCACCTTGGTGGCGACCTCTGCGCCCTGGCCGGCCAGTCCTTCGAGCACGGACTGGTCGGTCGAATACTGCCCCGACTTGCCCTTGCGGCCTCCCTTGTAGCCCAGCCTGTCGAACAGGATCTCGCCGAGCTGCTTCGGGCTTCCGATGGTGAACTCCTGGCCGCACAGGCCGAAGATTTCACACTCCAGCGCCCGGATCGCCTCGGCAAACTCGGTGGAGAGCCGGGCCAGGCGTTCCCGGTCCACCCTGATTCCATGGCGCTCCATCTGCGCCACCACCGGGATCAGCGGGCGGTCGACCCGCTCGTAGACGCGGGTGGCCTGCTCCTCGGGAAGACGGGGCTTGAGCACCTTGTGCAGCCGCCAGGTCACGTCGGCGTCTTCGGCGGCGTACTGGGTGGCGCGGTCGAGCGGGACCTCGGAGAACGGGATCGCCTTCTTGCCCGTGCCGCAGATGTCCTTGAAGGTGAGGGTGGTATGGCCAAGGTGGCGCGTGGCGAGCTCGTCCATCCCGTGGCCGCCCCCGATGCCGTCTTCGCTGCGCCCGGCGTCGAGATCGAACGAGATGATCATGGTATCGTCAATCGGACTGACGTGAACGCCGTTCCGAGCCAGGATGTTGATGTCGTATTTGATGTTCTGCCCCACCTTGAGCACCGCATCGCTTTCCAGCAAAGGCTTCAGCAGGCGCAGCGCCTCGGCTCGGTCAACCTGTTGCGGCCGCTCGGAAAACATGTCGGTCCCGCCGTGGCCCAGCGGCACGTAGCAGGCATCGTTCGGGCCCAGGGCAAGGCTGATGCCGACCAGGTCGGCCCGCATCGCATCGAGGTCGCTGGTCTCGGTGTCGACCGCCAGCAGCCGCGCGGCAAAGGCCCGGTCGATCCACGCCTGCAGGCGCTCGGTCGTCTGGACACATTCGTAGGCGGCAAGGTCAACTTCGGGAAACACCGCCCTCTCCCGCTGCGCCCCCGCGGGTGCTGCGGGCACGGCGGCGTTCTGCGGCTTGGCCGGGTTGAGCTGGGTCTTGGGCCCGGGTGCAGCATGTCCACCGTCGAGCCGCTTGAGCAACGAGGTGAAGCCGTGCTCGTCAAGAAAGGCCGCGAGCGGATCGCGCGGGATCAACCCCAGCTTGAACTCCTCCAGCGCGATCGGCAGCGGGCAATCTTCCTTGAGCGCGACCAGCCGGCGCGAGAGCCGCGCCATCTCCGCCTGCTCGATCAGGCTGTCGCGCAGCTTGCCCGGCTTCATGGCGGGGGCTGCCGCGAGGGCGCCTTCGAGGCTGCCATGCTCCTGGATCAGCTTCGTGGCCGTCTTCGGACCGATGCCGCGGATGCCGGGAACGTTGTCCACCGAGTCGCCCATCAAGGCGAGCACGTCTCCGACCAGTTCGGGGCCAACGCCGAATTTCTCGACGACCTCGGGGATGTCGATGCGCTGGTTTTTCATCGTGTCCAGCATGTCGATACAACCGCCTTCCACCCCGCTTTCAGTCTCGTTGCACTTGCCGACCAGCTGCATCAGGTCCTTGTCGGACGAGACGATCGTCACGTCCCACCCCTGGCGCGTGGCGGCGCGGGCATAGGAGGCGATGAGGTCGTCCGCCTCGAGATCGTCCTCCTCGATGCAGGCGAGCGAGAAGGCCCGGGTCGCATCGCGGATCAGCGGAAACTGGGGGACGAGGTCCTCCGGCGGCGGCGGCCGGTTGGCCTTGTACTGGTCGTACATCGCATTGCGGAACGAAGTTCCGGCCTTGTCGAGGATCACCGCGAGGTGAGTTGGTCCGTCGGCTTCGTGCAGGTCCTGGGCGAGCTTCCACAACATCGTCGTATAGCCATAGACCGCGCCGACGGGCGTGCCCGCGGGGTTCGTGAGCGGCGGCAGGCGGTGGTAGGCGCGGAAGATATAGGCCGATCCGTCGACGAGGTAGAGATGCTGCTTGGGGTCCATGGGCACCTTCCTAGCATCATGGCGCGGGGGCGCCACGTCGGGAATGCGGCAAATCTGGGCAGAACTGCGCCACTTCATTGCCACAATTGGGCGTTATCCGGTGGGCTAACTGGTGGAAAAGCGTGATTCGCACGGGCGCCGAGTCGAACAGCGCTTGCATCGTCGAGTCATCGCCGGTATTTGACGTGCGAAGTCTACTGTAGCGGTAGGCTTTCCGCACGGTTTCCGCATGTCCGTCACGGATAACGCAAGGCCGGGCGTGGTCCACTCGCTGATCAAGGATTAATTTCATGCGCAAGATCGTTCTGGCTGCTGCCGCTGCCGCTGGCGTGTTCGCTCTCTCCGCCTGCAAGGGCGAGCAGGCTGCTCCCGAGGCCACCGAAACCGCTGCCGAAGCCACCGAAGCCGCTCCGGCCGACGCTGGCACCGGCGCTGCCACGGAAGCCACCGAAGCTTCGACCGAAGCTGCCAAGATGTAATCTTGCCGCCAGGCAGGTTATTCTTGAAGGGCGCGC
>DASTGC010000005.1:0-10208 GCA_035719485.1 Novosphingobium sp. | reverse complement strand
TGGGCGCGCACGGGGCCCAGGCGCTGTGCCTTGCGTGCCCGGCCATGCCAGCCACGCCGCCGGCACCGGAGCGGCAGGGCTGGTGGACGCGCCTGATCGGCTGGTGAGCGGCCCCCGCCCTCAGCAGAGGGGGGTGTCGCTCAATATTCCGGCATTTCGTTTGGCCCGGTATCGGGCTGGTCGAAGTCTGGTGCCACTTCCGGTACCCCCTGCGGTTCGTTGGGCAGTTCTTCGGGCGTGATCACGGGGGGCAGTTCGCCCGGGATGCTGGGATCGATCGGGTCCGCCTGGTCCGGTCGGGGCGGAGGCTGGGTCGCCATGGGATACTCCTGATGCTGGGCTGGATCCGAACGACTCCAGCGGGCTGCCGCCAATATAGTTCCTCGGGCCCGGCGGCGCTTGCCCTTTTCGCGTGACATCGCTACGGGCCACGGCTCTTGGAATTCGGGCTTCGTCGACATGCGGGCGTGGCGGAACTGGTAGACGCAGCAGGTTTAGGTCCTGCCATCGCAAGATGTGGGGGTTCGAGTCCCTTCGCCCGCACCAGTAGCCGCCATCCTCGCGCACTCGGCTGAAGCATAAGGCGTTGTTGAGAAGGCATTTATCATCATGCAGATTGTCGAGACCACAAACGAGGGCCTGAAGCGCGGGTACACGATCACGGTCGCCGCGGCCCTGATTGCCGAGCGGATCGAGAGCGAGGTGAGCAAGATCGCCCCGCAGATGCGCATGCCCGGCTTCCGCCCGGGCAAGGTCCCGGCCAACCTGGTCAAGAAGATGCATGGCCCGGCCCTGCACAACGATGCCCTCCAGGCGGTGATCCGCGAGGCGATGGACCGGCTGGTGAGCGAAAACGCCCTGCGTCCGGCAATGCAGCCTGCCGTGGCCCTGGGCGAAGGCTACGACCTTGGCCAGGACGCGGTGCTGACCGTCACGCTCGAAGTGCTGCCGGCGATCGAGGCTCCGGCGCTCGACGGGCTGAAGCTCGAGAAGCTGGTCGTGCCGGTGAGCGACGAGGCCGTTGCCGAGGCGGTGGAGCGGATCGCCGCGGGCGCCAAGACCTTCGTCGATGCCAAGAAGGGCAAGAAGGCGGAAGAAGGCGACCAGGTCACTATAGATTTCGTCGGCAAGGTGGGTGACGAGGCGTTCGAGGGCGGCAGCGCCCAGGACGTCGCGCTCGAAATCGGCGCGAACCGGTTCATCCCGGGCTTCGAGGAGCAGCTGGTCGGCGTCAAGGAAGGCGACGAGCGCCAGCTCAAGGTGACCTTCCCGGCCGACTATCCGGCCGAGAATCTCAAGGGCAAGGATGCCACCTTCGACGTCACGGTCAAGGCGGTGAAGGTTGCCGGCGAATCCAAGATCGACGATGAGTTCGCCAAGAACCTCGGCCTGGAAAGCCTCGAGCAGCTGCAGGGCCTTATCCGCGGCCAGCTGGAGCAGGAAACCGCCGGCCTGACCCGGACCCAGATGAAGCGCCAGCTGCTCGACCAGCTGGCCGCCGGCCACGATTTTGCCGTGCCGCCCTCGATGGTCGAGGCCGAGTTCGACCAGATCTGGCAACAGCTCCTCCAGGAAGCCGGCAACGAGGAAGATCCCGAAGCTGCGGTGAAGGAGCTGGAAGCCGAGAAGAACGATTACCGCCGCATCGCCGAGCGCCGTGTGCGCCTGGGCCTGCTGCTTTCGGAAATCGGCCAGGCCAACGGCGTCGAAGTGAGCCAGCAGGAAATGTCGATGCTGCTCAACCAGGCTGCCCAGCAGTATCGCCTCGAAGACCGCCAGCGGTTCATGGACTATATCCGCTCCGAACCGCTCGCCGCCGCCCAGCTGCGCGCGCCGCTTTATGAGGACAAGGTCGTCGACTTCCTGTTCGACAAGGCGGAAGTCACCGAGCGCACCGTGACCAAGGACGAGCTGCAGGCCGCGATCGAGGCCGAAGAGGGCCACGTGCACGGGCCGGATTGCGGCCATGATCATGGCGCGAAGCCAGCCGCCAAGAAGAAGGCACCGGCCAAGAAGGCCAAGGCGGAAGCTCCGGCTGAAGCCCCTGCCGTTGAGGAGGTGAAGCCGGCCAAGAAGGCCCCGGCCAAAAAGGCTGCGGCGAAGACCCAGGACGCGCCTGCCGCAGAGGCGGCGCCTAAAAAGAAGGCTCCGGCCAAGAAGAAGGCCGAGGGCTGATTCTTGCGGCAAAAGTCTGCCTGAAGAGGCCCCGGGGCAACCCGGGGCCTTTTCACATGGTGCACTGGCGGCGGCGCCTCTAACCATTTCGTAGGGGCTGTGGCTTTATGGGCGGGGCAGCCATGATGCTGCCGAACCGGACCTTTCTTGCCACGTTCGCGCTCGTGGTCGCCCTCGCTACAGGCGTGGCGATCGGCTGGACCAGCCTCCAGCGCGGCCCCTGGTACGACGAGTTCTACACCCAGTACGTAACCCGCGCGGATATCGGCTGGGGCGATGCGCTGCGCACGAGCTGGCTACCCGATAACCATCCCCCGCTGTATTATGTCATTGCTCGGTTGACCTCCGGGTGGGGCGACCTGGCGACGCACAGGCTGGTCAACGTGGCGATCGGCGCGGTGACGGTCGCGCTGGGCGCGGCGGTCGTGCGCGAGGCGCCCCGGATGGTTCCGGCCGCCGCCTGCGCGATGCTGCTCCTTGCGGGCAACACGTGGACGGTGATCGCCGGAACCGAGCTGCGGTCCTATTTCCTTTCGTTGTGCGCGGGCGGGCTGCTCGCGCTTGCGCTGGTCGCGCTCTGGATCGAGGGGAATGCGGGCGGACCGTGGCGCCGCACGGCCTACGTGCTGGCCGCGATGGCGGCGTTCAACACTCACATCATCACCACGATCGTGGCCGGGGCACTGGTGACGCCGTTCCTGCTCACCGCGCTGGTACGGCGCAACTGGACGCTCGCGCGGGGTATCGGGTTGCCCGCAGCCGTGGCCGCCATCGTATTCGTGGCCACGGCGGCGGTTCAGTTGCCCTATTGGCAGTCCAATACGAGGGTATTCTGGATCCCGGCCGGGTTCGACGCCGCACGCGCGGCGATCAGCTATGCCGTCCAGCGGACGCTCGAGGCGAACCTCGCGGTACTTGCGCTGGCGCTTGCGGGACTTGCCGTGTGGGCTCGCGACTGGCTGCGCGAGCGGCGGATCGCGCCCGAGGCGGTTGCGCTGGCACTGCTCGTCGCCGGCACGGCCCTCGCCGCCGTCGCGCTGATCGGCCTGCACCTGGTCCGTCCGGTCATCATCGAGAAGTACCTGACCGGACTGGTCGGCGCGATTGCCGTCGGCGTGGCCCTCGCGGCCGGCGCGGTCCTTGCCGTGGCGCCCCGGCACCTTGCCGTGGCGGCGCTGATCCCGATCACGGCGCTGAGCGGGATCAACCTCGCGCACAACCTGCAGATGGCCACTGCCCGACATTCGTGGTTCGGCACGGGCCAGCTGATTGCCACAGAAGTCCGCCGCTGTCCGACGACGGTGGTGCATACCGATCCCTTCTGGAATGCCGAGGTGATGGCCATGCCGCCGGCGGACAATCGGGCAGTCGTGCCATGGGCCTATCGCACCGTGGCGCGCGAGTTCGGCTTCGCGATCGAACCAGCCGCGTCGCTGCGGCTGGGGGTGGGCTGTCCGACGCTGTTCTGGGCGGAGCACGATGCCAGGCACGCGTTCGACGAAGCGACGATCATCGCGCACTTGCGGGCGCGTGGCTTCGCGCTCGCCTCGGTCCATTTGCAACGCATCGGTGACGGTTGGGTGGCCTCGGACCGCCCGTTGCAGTGAGCCAGCCACCGGGCGGTGCGAGCGCTCCGGGTCGGGGTTGGCCTTTTTTCGGGGTTAACGCCCTTGAACATCCCGCCGCCCCGCGCGACATAGGCCCGGCAAAGCAATGAGGACCTCCATGCTCGATCTGTTCGGCGCTTCCACGGCGCAAGGAAAATTCACCACCGACCCGCTGACCGGCGCCCTGATCCCGGTCGTCGTCGAACAGTCCAGCCGCGGCGAACGCAGCTTCGACATCTATTCACGCCTGCTGCGGGAGCGGATCATCTTTGTGACCGGCGAGGTCGAGGATCACATGGCCTCGGTCATCGTCGCCCAGCTGCTGTTCCTGGAGAGCGAGAATCCGTCCAAGGATATCTCGATGTACATCAATTCACCCGGCGGCGTGGTGACGGCGGGCATGGCGATCCATGATACCATGCAGTATATCCGCCCGCGCGTGTCCACCGTGTGCATCGGCCAGGCCGCCTCGATGGGCTCGTTCCTGCTTGCCGCGGGTGAGCCGGGCATGCGCATCGCGCTGCCGAACGCGCGGATCATGGTGCACCAGCCTTCGGGCGGGGCGCGCGGCATGGCTTCGGACATCGAGATCCAGGCGCGCGAGATCCTGCGCATGCGCACGCGGCTCAATGCGCTCTACGTGAAGTATACCGGCAAGTCGCTCGACGAGATCGAGAAGGCGATGGACCGCGACACTTTCCTCGAAGCGGAGGAGGCGCTCGCCTTCGGGCTGGTCGACAAGGTGTTCGAGAGCCGGCCGGCAACCGACGCTGTGGGCGAGACCGCTCCCGAATAACGCGGGGAAAAACCATTTTTCGTTTCAGGCATTTGTGCAGTCGTGGCCTTCAGGCATCGGCAAGGAAAAGTGTCTAGAAGCACAGGATTGATTATCATTCACGCCGGGCTAGACTCGGCGAGTCTCCTCATCCGGGGCGACGAACAGGACAAGGCATGACCAAACTGAGCGGATCAGACGCCAAGAGCACACTCTACTGCAGCTTCTGCGGCAAGTCGCAGCACGAGGTGCGCAAGCTCATCGCCGGCCCGACGGTGTTCATCTGCGATGAATGCGTCGAGCTGTGCAACGACATCATCCGCGAGGAAACCAAGGCCGGCATCGCCGGCAAGAAGGACGGCGGCGTCCCTTCGCCGCGTGATATCTTCGAGACGCTGAACGATTACGTGATCGGCCAGGACCGCGCCAAGCGCGTCCTGTCGGTGGCGGTGCACAACCATTACAAGCGCCTCAACCACGGCCAGAAGGGCGCCGATGTCGAACTGGCCAAGTCGAACATCCTGCTCGTCGGGCCGACCGGTTCGGGCAAGACCCTGCTTGCGCAGACCCTCGCCAAGACTTTCGACGTGCCCTTTACCATGGCTGACGCCACCACGCTGACCGAAGCGGGCTACGTGGGCGAGGATGTCGAAAACATCATCCTCAAGCTGCTCCAGGCCTCGGACTACAACGTCGAGAAGGCGCAGCACGGGATCGTCTACATCGACGAGATCGACAAGATCAGCCGCAAGGCCGAAAATCCTTCGATCACCCGCGACGTCAGCGGCGAGGGCGTGCAGCAGGCGCTGCTCAAGCTGATGGAAGGCACCACGGCAAGCGTGCCGCCCCAGGGCGGGCGCAAGCACCCGCAGCAGGAATTCCTGCAGGTGGATACGACCAACATCCTGTTCATCTGCGGCGGTGCCTTTGCGGGCCTGGAAAAGATCATCGCCGACCGCCTGCAGAAGCGCTCGATCGGCTTCGGCGCACATGTCGCCGATCCGGACAAGCGCCGGGTGGGCGAGCTGCTCCAGAAGGCTGAGCCGGAAGACCTGCTCAAGTTCGGCCTGATCCCCGAATTCGTCGGTCGCCTGCCGGTGATCGCGACCCTGAACGACCTCGACATCGAGGCACTGGTCAAGATCCTGCGGGAGCCGAAGAACGCGCTGGTCAAGCAATATGCCAAGCTGTTCGAACTGGAAGACGTGACCCTGACCTTCACCGACGACGCGCTGGAGGCGATCGCCAAGAAGGCCATCGAACGCAAGACCGGCGCGCGCGGCCTGCGCTCCATCGTGGAAGGGCTGTTGCTCGACACCATGTTCGACATCCCGACCGAGGAAGGCATCTCCGAGGTCGTGGTCGACAAGGATGTGGTCGAAGGCCGCAAGGATCCGATCCGCGTCCACAAGGGCAAGGAAGAGGCCGCCTAACACGGTGCTGCCGATCCTGATGAGAAACCGCCCGGGAGCCCTGCTTCGCGGGCGGTTTTCGTTGGGGGCGGGTAGATGAGCGCGCAATCGGCCACGGAGGCGATAGTGGCCGCGGTCACTGAGGCGCGCCGGCGCTCACCGGGCAGGCGGCTCGTGCTTGGCATTGCCGGATCCCAGGGGAGCGGCAAGTCGATGATCGCCGAAAATCTCGTGGCGCGCTTCCCACAGGCGGCGAGCCTTTCGCTCGACGACCTCTACCTTACCCGAGATGAGCGCGACCGCCTGGCCGGCGAAGTCCACCCGCTGCTGGCCACCCGCGGGGTTCCCGGAACGCATGATGTGGCGCTTGGCCTGCATACGCTTGACGCGTTCCGCGCAGGGCAGCCGGCGCTACTGCCGCGCTTCGACAAGGGGCGCGACGAACGGATGCCGCAGGAGCAATGGCCGATGCTGCCCGAGGGCTGTGACCTGCTGGTGTTCGAGGGCTGGTGCCTTGGCGCTACGCCGCAGGATCCGGTGGATCTGGAGGAACCGGTGAACGAGCGGGAACTGGGGGAAGACCAGGGCGGGGTCTGGCGGCGCTATGTCAATGCGCAGCTGGCAGGCCCCTACCAGGCCCTGTTCGAGCCGATCGACGTGCTGGTGTTCCTGGCCGCGCCGTCGTTCGAAACGGTGATGGCCTGGCGAAGTGAGCAGGAACAGGGGCTGCGGGCTGCCCGGCCCGACGCGCCCCACCTGATGGATGCGGACCAGATTCGCCGGTTCATTGCGCTCTACGAACGGCTCACGCGCCACATGCTGCGGACCATGCCGGACCAGGCCGATGTCGTGATTGCGCTCAACGAGAACCGGCAATGCCCAGAGGTTACGCGCAGGACGTGAGGCTTCAACCGGCGGTCGGAAGATCGGCCGTGTCGCGCGCGGTCGGGACGGGGAAAGCAATTTCGCAGATCAGGCCATCGGGTTCGAGCCGGTAGTCCAGCGTGCCGCCAAGCAGGCGCTTCACCGCCGTCTGGATGAGCGAGGTCCCGAAGCCGCTACCGTGCGGGGACGGACCCACCTGAGGGCCGTCAAGTTCCTGCCACAGCAGGGTGATGCGCTGGTTGTCCGAAGTGCAGGTGAGGTCCACCCGCCCCTTGTCTGAGAGGGCGCCATGCTTGGCTGAATTGGTCGCCAGTTCGTGGAGAATCATGCTCACTGCCTGGGCCGGCGAGGGGGGCAGCATCTGGGATTGCTCAGGTCCCGCGATTGTCACTGCCGAGCCATAGGGCGCCAGTTCCTGGCGGATCAGGTCGGACATGGGCACGCCATCCCAGCGGTTTTCGGCAAGAACGGTGTGCACCCGGCCGAGCGACTGGATGCGGCCCATGACGGCCTGGCGATACTCCTCGATCGTTTTGGCCGAACGGGTCAGATGCAGCACGGACTGGACCACTGTCAGCAGGTTCTTGGCGCGATGATCGACCTCGCGGCTGAGCAGGCGCTCGCGCTCGTTGGCGCGGCGCATTTCCGTCACATCGCTGCAGCAGACGCCCACCCCGTGGACCTGTCCATCCTCGTCATGGACCGGGTAGAACATTTCGACCCAGACCCGCTGCTCGCCGGGACGGGCTGGTGTTTCCCCGCGTAGCTCGACCCCGTGCAGGGTTTCGCCGGTTTCCAGCACGCGCCGCAGCATCGGCTCGGCCTTTTCCCTGAGGTCGGGGACGATGTCCCAGACGCAATGGCCGATGTGTTCGGCTGGACTGGGACCGTTCATGTCGGCCAGGCTCTGGTTGATGCGGACGAAACGCAGGTCGCTGTCGAGGAAGCCGAGGCCGATCGGCGCCTCGCCATAGAGCGCCTCCAGCTCGTTCAGCGAGGCGGCGGTGCGCGCCTCGCGGCGGGCGAGTTCCTGGGCACGGGCGGTGAGCATGGCCTGGCGCTGCGCCAGCGCTTCGGCCCGGCGACCGATCGCGGCGACGATCTCGACGGCGAAGGTGGCGACCAGGGCATGGATGGCGAGGGCCTTTGCGCCATCGCGGGTTATCGCGAACGAGTAGTCGGGCGGCAGGAACAGGTAGGCCGCGATGAGCCCGAAGGCCACGACCGCGAAATAGCCGGTAGCACGCCCGGCGATGAGCGACGCCGCGATTATCGCGGGGTAGAAGGCGGCGAAGGGCGCCGGCCCGGCGCCGAGCAGCCACCGCACCGCTGTGGCGGCGACGACCAGGATTCCGGTGCCAAGGAAGCATTCCAGCGGGCGTTCCCGCAGGCGCCGTGCGCCGCCGTCAAGTCCGAAGGGCAGCAACCGGGCTGCCTTGCCAACCACTTCCTGACCCATACGCCCCCCACGGTGCAACAGAGAAAGGGTTCCCGGTCAGCACTTTGGCCCCAGCGGTCGCCGTCCGCAAGGGGAATGGCACAAGCCTTTTCAGACCACCCGGTCGCTGTGGAGGACACAGCTGGCCTCCGCGCTGGTTTCGACCTGCACGGTGGCGTGGCCGATGCCGAAATCGTGTTCCAGCTCACGGGCAAGCTCGTGGAGGAAGGAATCGCCCGGGAAGCCCGCGGGGATCACCAGGTGAACGGTCAGCGCGGTCTCGGTCGTGCTCATCGCCCAGATGTGGAGATCGTGCACCGCGCTCACCCCCGGCTGCCGTTCGAGGAAGCGGCGCACTGCACCTTCGTCGATCCCCGGCGGCACCCCGGCGAGGCCAAGCTTGACCGCGTGCTTGAGCAGGCCCCAGGTGCCCCAGGCGATCACCGCGACGATGACCAGGCTGGTGACGGGATCGATCCAGAGTTTCCCCGTGTGCAAGGTGAGCAGCCCGGCGACCACCACGCCGGCCGAGACGGCCGCGTCGCCGGCCATGTGCAGGAAGGCGCCACGCAGGTTGAGATCGGAATGGCGGCCTCTGGCAAAGAGTAGGGCCGTCGCCGTGTTGACGACGATGCCTGCCAGCGCGACGGCGACGACCGTTGCGCCGGCCACGGGTTCCGGCGCGGAAAGGCGCCGGATCGATTCGAGGGTGATGGCGCCGAGAGCGACCAGCAGCATGGCAGCATTGACCAGCGCGGCGAGGATCGAGGAGCTCTTGAACCCGTAGGTGAACCGCGCCGAAGGCGGACGGGCGGCGAGCGTGCTGGCCCCCCAGGCAATTACCAGTCCCAGGACGTCCGACAGGTTATGTCCGGCATCGGCAACCAGCGCCATCGAGCCGGAGAGAAAGCCGAAGACGGCCTCGACGATGACGAACCCGGTGTTGAGGATCACGCCGATGGCAAAGGCCCGGCCGTGGCTGCGGGCCGGCGCATGGTGATGCCCGTGGTGGTGTCCATGACTGTGGTCATGGACATGCCCATGGTGATGATCGTGATGCAGACCCAAGCGGCGACTCCTTGCGGGCGCGCTCTCGCACAGGCGAGGCGGGCCAGCAAGCCGAGCCTTGGCGTGGGTTAGGTCGTAAACTCATAGTCGGCACCAGCGAGGTTTGAGGCAAAATGGCCGGGTGCAAGGAAGGAAAGCGTAGGGATGTGTCGATATCTCAAGCTTTCCTGACGCCGCAGGTGGCCATTTTGGTCAGCCGCAAGGCCAGCGCAGCTAAATCCTCCGGACGCTAAAATGGCTTCCATCTCGAACCAACGCGCCCTTGGAAGGGCCACCAGCCCTTCCTGCGGTCGCTGGTCCGATCTGTTCGCCATTTTGGCGCCTCGATGGTGCCGTTTATGAGTTTACGACCTAGTTCTGCCCCGGGGGGGGCAGCGTGATCCGGAGGGCGAAGACGAGGGCATCGCCGTTGCCCGAGACAACCGAGGGATCGCGGATCAACTGCACGTCGGGCTGGACGGTCAGCCAGGGGGTGAGCTGGTCCTCGAAGGTCAGTTCCCAGCCGGGCTCGATCGGGTACTGCGGCTCGCCGGCATCGGCCATGTTGGCGCGAAACTTGCGGGCAAGGTAGGCGGCGTGGACGCCCGCGGACAGGCGGGAATCGGGGCGACCGGGTATGATCCCGTTGACCATCACCCCCGCCTGGAGCGAGCCGGCGAATTCGGTAGTGTCTGCATCGGACAGACCGCCGCGGAGGAAGGCGGTGACACTGGCGCCGAGCGGCTGTTCGAACAGGCCGTAGATACCCCAGGCGCGGCGCCTGACCGGGTTGCCGGCGGGATCGAGATCGCGCTGGTCATCCTGGCGCTTGGTGTAGATCCAGCCGCCGAGGGCAAGCTTGCCGCCAC
>DASTGC010000004.1:0-5325 GCA_035719485.1 Novosphingobium sp. | reverse complement strand
CGGTCCATCCTTGAGGCCCCACATCGCAACAATCAGGGCCATTAGCACGACCCCCCAAGTATACCACAGACCGCTGTAGGGATCGCCGGTCTTGGCGACGATCAGGGTCGCGATCAGCGGCTGGAAGCCGCCGAAGTAACCGGTGCCGATGTGATAGGGGATCGACATCGACGAATAGCGCACGCGCGGCGGGAACATTTCCGAGAGCAGCGCCGCCATGGGCCCGTAGGTCAGACCCGAGAACGCCATCAGCATCAGCATCGCAGAGCCAATCTGCACCACCTGCCACAGGCCCGGCTTGATCTTCGGCGCCGAGAATACCGGACGCGCCACCCGCTTTTCGATTTCGGCCTTGCGGGCCTTTGCATCCGCCCAATCCAGCCCGACAAGATCGACCGCACGGCCGCCAACGGTCAGCGCCAGTTGCGGCGACCGGGTCAGGGTATAAGCGATGCCCGCCCCGGTGAGGTCGCCCATCAGCTTGCCGCAATCGGTCGGCTGCACCTTGGCGATCACGTCGTAGCTGCAATCAGGGCCGGCGATGGTCCAGGCAACGTTGCCCCCGGCCCGCTCGCCCGAAGCGCCCATCGCCCAGAAGGCAGGGAACAGCAGCAGCAGGGTCAGCGCATAGCCGATCACGATCGGTTTCTTGCGCCCGATCCGGTCGGACAGGTGGCCGGTCCCGACAAAGAAAGCCACGCCGACGAGCGCCGCGCCGGCGGCGATGATCTCCGCCACGGTATCGTCGAGGTGCATGGCTGACTTCAGAAAGCTCATGCCGGTGAACATGGCCGTGTAGAAGATCACGGTGAGGCCCGCGGCGAGTCCGAACAGGGCAACCATGATGCGCCGGACGTTGCCGGGATAAGTGAAGCTTTCGACGAAGGGATTGCCGGCAATCTCTCCTTTCTCCTGCATCTCGACGAAGACGGGGCTTTCCGAAAGCTTGAGGCGCATCCACAGGGAGATGCCGAGCAGCACGAAGCTCAACAGGAAGGGCAACCGCCAGCCCCAGGCCAGCCATGTTTCCGGGGTCATCGCAGCCTTGCAGGCGAGCACCACCAGCAGGCTGAGGATGAACCCGCCAACGACGCCCGCCTGGATGTAGCTGGTGAAATAGCCGCGCCGCCCGGGCGGCGAATGCTCGGCAACGTAGACCGCTGCTCCGCCATATTCACCGCCGAGCGCGAGGCCCTGAAGGATGCGCAGGACGATGACGATCCCCGGCGCCCACCAGCCGATGGCATCGGCCGAGGGCACCATGCCCACCCCAGCCGTGGCCACGCCCATCAGCAGGACCGTTACCAGGAAGGTGTACTTGCGCCCGAGCCGGTCGCCGAGGAAGCCGAACAGGATCGCGCCAAGCGGGCGGAACCCGAAGCCCACCGCGAAAACCAGCCAGAACAGCAGCATCTCGAGCGTCGCATTGCCGGTCGGGAAGAAGGCTTTGGAGAGGATCGCGCCAAGCGTTCCGTAGATGAAGAAATCATACCACTCGAACACCGTACCGGCCGCCGACGCGCCGATGACCAGGCGGATATCGGCAGCGCTTGGCTCTGCTAGCGCGGCGTGCTCGCCGCTAGTCTGGGCAATGCTGGCGTTCATCTGGCTTTTTCACCCCCCAAGCGTCCGCGGACGCATGCGCGTGTAGCGGGCGTTTCAGCCAGTTGGAAGAGCATCGAGCGCCGCACGCCACGGCAGGAGGATCGCGCCATGCCGCGCTGAGTAGTCACGCGCGGCGGCGATGGCCGCGAGGCCGGGCCAGTCAGGCAGGTCGGCATCGCCCGAAAGCCATTTGGACAGCGCTGCTTCACTGGCTACGATCTCATCCCTGCCGCGCCCACGCGCGGCCGCAGCAAAGATCGCCGCACTGGCTTGTCCGATGGCGCAAGCGTGAGGTTTCAGGCCCAGACATGCGATCCGTCCGGAAGGATCAAGCCCGATCGACATGGCCAGCGTACTGCCGCAGCTTTGCGAACGTGCTTGGCCGGTGAACGGCAGGCTTTCGTCAAACGGATAGGTGGCCAGCGATGCGGCTAGCGCGAGCACCTCGGGGGTGTAGAGCCTGGCGGTGGGGGCGCCGGTCATGTGAAGAGCCTATTCGCCCTTGATGCGCTTGCGCTCGGTTGCCGCGGCTTCGGCCCGGCGTTCGGCCAGCAGGGTCACCAGGGCATCGCTGCTGGCATTGATGAAGGGGTAGGAGCGGGACTGGGTGATCCACGTCGGCCGCCCATTCGCGCCCCACACCGTATCGTAGCCCAGAACCAGGATCGAGAAGCCAACCACGGCGATCAGCATGCCCTTCACCGCGCCGAAGCCCATCCCGATCACGCGATCCACCGGACCGAGGAGGGATGCGCGGCTGGCGCGGCCGAGGTGATTGGCCATGAGCCGCACGATCGCATAGGGCACCAGCAGGAGCAGGGCGAAGGCGAGCACACTCGACGCGCCGAGCCGGTCGCCCACATAGGTTTCCAGCATGCGGGTAACCGCCGGATGGGCATAGTGGATCGAGACGAGCGAAACGATCCAGGCGAACAGGGCTAGCACTTCCTGCACGAACCCGCGCAGCAAGCCGGTGATCGCGCCGGTGGCGACCAGCACCATGACCCCGATATCGAATCCTGTCATTCCGGCCTTGGATCCCGCTGCGCTGTTCGTTTAACGTGCCGGAAACGGCCCGGTCCTCCGTCCCAACAGGACGAACCGTGCTGAATCCAGCATGAATGCCCGTGGTCTACGGCTCGCCTGTGACCCGGTCAACGAGCCGTCCGAGCATTGCCACGGCATGCCGCCGCACTCCGGGCACGTCCGGTCCGCTTTCGAGAGGGGCATAGGCATCGTGGAAGCCGAGCTTGCCCGCCTCGCGCAGCCGGATTCCGGCATGGGCGACCGGCCTCACCTCGCCGGCGAGGGAAACCTCGCCGAACCAGGTCGAGCCAGCGGGCAGCGGTCTGTCGGCCAGCCCCGAAACCAGTGCCGCGGCGACGGCAAGATCGGCCGCCGGATCGGACAGGCGATATCCACCGGCGACATTGAGGTACACCTCCGCCGAGGAGAAATTGAGCCCGCAGCGCGCCTCCAGCACGGCGAGCAGCATGGCAAGGCGCCCACTGTCCCAGCCAACCACGGCCCGGCGCGGGGTGGCACCGCTCTGCAGCCGCACGATCAGAGCCTGGATCTCCACCAGCACCGGACGCGTGCCTTCCATGGCGGGGAACACCGCGCTCCCCGGGACAGGCTCGTCCCGCCCGGAGAGAAACAGGCTGGAGGGGTTGCTCACCTCTTCCAGCCCTGCCCCGGCCATGGCGAAAACACCAATCTCGTCCACCGGGCCGAAGCGGTTCTTGAGGCTGCGCAGGATGCGGTACTGGTGACTGCGTTCACCCTCGAAGGCCATGACCACGTCGACCATGTGTTCCAGCACACGCGGCCCGGCGATGGTCCCGTCTTTGGTGACATGGCCGACGAGCACCAGCGCGCAGCCGGTTTCCTTGGCGAACCGGATCAGCTCGAAAGCGCAGCCACGAACCTGGCTTACCGTGCCCGGCGCGCCTTCGATCTGGTCGGAATGCATGGTCTGGATCGAATCGATCACCAGCAGCGCCGGCGCCGCCATGCCCCCCAGAGTCGTCAGGATGTCCCGCACGTTAGTGGCCGAGGCGAGGCTGACCGGGGCCTTGCCCAGCCCGAGTCGCTCGGCCCTCAGGCGCACCTGGCCCGCCGCCTCCTCGCCGCTGATGTAGACCACCGCCCCGCCCGCTTCGGCAATTCGCGCGGAAGCCTGTAGCAGCAGGGTGCTCTTGCCGATGCCGGGATCGCCGCCCATCAGGATCGCCGATCCGGGCACCAGCCCGCCCCCCAGGGCGCGGTCGAATTCCCCGAGGCCGGTCGACCGCCGCAGAAGGACCTCGCCCTTGCCGTCGAGCGGTTCGAACGAAATTTCCCGGCCGCCGCTGGAAAGATCATGCCTGGCCGAAAACACTGTCTGCGGCGCATCCTCGGTCAGGGTGTTCCATTCCGCGCAATCGGCGCACTGGCCCTGCCAGCGGGTGCTGACGGAGCCGCAGGCGGCGCAGACATAGCGGCGTTTTGGCTTGGCCATATGCGCCGCATAACCAGAACGAAGCAAGAACGCAATTGCCACGCGCGCAATTTCTGTCCACACCGCATCCATGCGGCTGAAAGAACTGCGGATAGCCCTCGTCTGCTATGGCGGCATCAGCCTCGCCGTCTACATGCACGGGGTGACCAAGGAGCTGTGGAAGCTCGTCCGCGCCAGTCGCGCGTTTCACTCAGGTGAGCCCTGCCCTGAACAGCCTTCAGCCCACGATACCGAGGAGGTCTATCATCGGCTCTTGCGGCACGCGGCAGAGCGCCATGGCATGGGCCTGCGGGTCCTTGCCGACATTGTCGCCGGGGCCAGCGCAGGCGGGATCAACGGGGTGTTCCTCGCCCAGGCGATCCATTCCGGGCAAAGCCTCGAACCGCTGACGAAGCTTTGGCTGGAGACGGCCGATGTCGACGTGCTCATCGACCCCTCGGCCAAGCCATGGTGGCGCTTCGCCAAGTTCTGGGCAGCCCCGATCATCTGGTTCGTGCTCAGCCGACCGGGCAATGTCGTTGCGCAAAGCGTCGCGCGCGAAACCCGGCGAGAGGTGCGGGCCAAGCTCTCGCGCCTGATTCGATCGCGCTGGTTCGAACCGCCGTTCGGCGGTATCGGCTTCTCGCGCCTCATTGCCGATGCGCTCGAAGCCATGGCCAGGAGCGCCCCCTGCCCCCCACTCCTGCCGCCGGGCTACCCGATCGACCTGTTCGTCACGGCGACCGACTTCAAGGGCCACATCGAGACCCTGCGCCTTCATTCCCCGCAGCTGGTGGAGGAGAGCGAGCACCGCCTGTCGATCGGTTTCCGCGCGCTGGTGCCGACCGAAGCGGGCCGTGACCTCGCGGATCCGCTCGAACTGACCTTCGCCGCGCGCGCCACGGCCAGCTTCCCCGGCGCCTTCCCCGCCCTGCGCCTCGCCGAGATTGACGAACTGGCCCGCGAGCGCGGCCGCAGCTGGCCAGGCCGCGAGGCCTTCACCCGGCGGACCATGCCCGAACACCACCGCAGCGGCGAGATCGAGCAGGTCTCGCTGATCGACGGCTCGGTACTGGTCAATGCCCCCTTTGCCGAGGCCATGGCCGTCCTGCGTGATCGCCCGGCCCAGCGCGAGGTCGATCGGCGCTTCGTCTATATCGATCCCCGGCCTGATCGCGTCGGCGGCCTCCAGCGCGACGATCCGCGTCCGCCGGGCTGGTTCTCGGTGATCTTCGGCTCGC
>DASTGC010000003.1:0-6629 GCA_035719485.1 Novosphingobium sp. | reverse complement strand
TTGCCGGTCAGCCCCGCCCACCTGCTTACCGCTGCCGACGGGTACATCCAGATGCCGTGGAGATGAACGCAATCGAGCCTTGCCGAGAGCATCTGTCCCACTAACTCCGGCGCGAAGCCGATCTGCCGCAGGCCGACCACGCGGCATGTGGTGACTGGCGCCGGATCCAACCGGTGAAGGTCCGCATCGGCTTTTGCGTCGGAGAGGGCAAAGACCTGCGGCTCGACACCCATGTCGCGCAGCATGGCCGTATGCGTGACCAGGGCTTCGAACACTCCGCCGCCAAGACGAGAGGCAGAAGCTGTCACCAGCCCGATCCTGAGGCCCGCAAGGGCTTTGCCGCTCACCCGGCGTCCGGTGCCATAAGCGCGAGACGACGTCGCCTTACCGGAGGGGGAAGGCCTGCCAAATGCTCGTCCGGCCTTTGGCCGGAATCCATCTGCCCGGTAATGAGTTCCGGCTGGATGCCCCAGGGCCGCACCCGTGCGAGCGCTGCCTTGCGCAGGCTTGCCACCGAAGGGAGCCCGAGCAGCCGTGAGAGGACATACCACAGGATGATCGGCACCATATAAACCCCGGTCGATCGGAGCAGGGTCAACACGGAGCCGTCGCGATAGCCAACGATCAGGCTGGGCACAAAGACCATGTAGGCCGCGGTCTGGAATGCGCTCTGCGGGCCATTGACGAACTTGCGGTACACCAGCCCCATCGCCCAGCCAAACAGCCCCGACCAGATGACCACGCCGAGCCAGCCCAGCGCATACCAGCCCTGTCCGGTGACGGAGAGGGTCATTCCGATCGGCTGGCCATAGCGCATCAGATCGACCCGCGATATTGGCGGACCGACGGGTTTGTCGGGCCAGAACACACGGGGTACGGGTTCGGTGAATATCTGCAGGTTGCTCAGGAAATAGTCGTAGGTGCCCGACCGCTGCGGAATTACGTAGACTAGGTATTCCATGAACTCCAGGTTGGCGTAATCCATGCTTTCGAGCAGTCGCGTGGGCCGGTTCGTCGTCGCCACAATGGCCCCGCCATCGGCATTGACGAAGTTCTTGACCGATGCCCCGCGATCGTCGCCAACAAGGCGGAATAACAGAAGCGACGGGATCAGGAGCAACGCAATGCGCAGCGGCGGGAAGAGGTGGCGCCGCTCGAAGAGGTAGAACAGGCCCACACTGACGATTGCTGCGATAAACGGTGCGCGTCCGCCCGTCCCGGCGCGATAAAGCACAAAGAATGCGAGCGGCGCCAGCGACATCAGGCGGAAGCGGTTGATCCAGGCAACCACCGCGCACAAAGACACCAGCATCAACTGGGCATCGACCAGATAACCGTTCGCCGTCGTATTGATCGAAATGCCCGTGGAGCGGTCGAGCACCATCCCTTCCAACCCGTATTGCCACTGATGGAACAGGGAATAGATCGCAATCGGCCCGCACAGCACGGTAACCCAGATGAAGGTCGGGAACAGCCGCCTGCGCTCATCATGCGTCGCCCTGTCTTGGCGGAAGCGCATGGGGACGTTCCCGATGCGCAGGCAAACGGCGGCAAAAACGACAAAGCCCAAGGTCGTTGCAAGGATTGCAGTGATCTTGTCCGACTGACTGGGCCAGAACTGGAAGGCCAAGTAGATCAGATCGTACTTGCAGTACCATGCGATCCAAGGTCGGATTACGAACACCAGCCCATGAAACGCGCAGTAGAACGTGAAGGGATGATAGGGGCTAAAGAGGCCCGAACGCACATAGTACGCGCCTACGGCAAGAAACGTCAGCGTCGCGAAGGCGAGGACAATTTCGTACAACAGATTACCCCCGGCCGCCGATCCCGCAGCAGCCCGGTGGCCAGCAATCGCCCATCCCGGCGTTTACGTCCAGTACCCCTGGTAGAATTCCATGTGCGACCGCGCCTGCCAAGGCTGGCCGCTTAGCTGACGTGACGTGGGCAGGGCCCCTTGCTCAACAGTCCGCAGCTGTAAACTCGGCGGTGACCGTTCAGGTCATCTCGCGAACCAGCGATCTGAAATATTCAATCGTCCGGCCCAGGCCTTCGCGCAATGATACAGAAACATCCCAGCCGAGTTCGCGCTTGGCCAGCGAGATGTCAGGCTGTCGCTGGCGCGGGTCGTCTTGGGGAAGCGGCAGGAACTTGAGCTGTGATCGGCTTCCGGTCAGTTGCAGCACCAGCTCGGCCAGCTCGATCATAGTGAACTCGCCGGGATTGCCGAGGTTTATCGGCCCTGTCACCTCGTCGGGGGTGGCCATCATTGCCATCATCCCCGAAACGAGATCATCGACATAGCAGAACGAGCGGGTCTGCTTGCCCTCGCCATAAATGGTGATGTCCTGCCCGCGCAGCGCCTGGACTATGAAGTTCGAGACCACCCTCCCGTCGTTGGGATGCATATGCGGGCCATAGGTGTTAAAGATGCGAATGACCTTGATCGGCACCCCGTGCTGACGACGATAGTCGAAGAACAGGGTCTCGGCGCAACGCTTGCCCTCATCATAGCAGCTGCGCACCCCGATTGGATTTACATTGCCCCAGTACTGTTCCACCTGCGGGTGGATCGCAGGATCGCCATAGACCTCACTGGTCGAAGCCTGGAGAATGGGAATGCGCAGCCGCTTGGCAAGGCCGAGCATATTGATTGCGCCCATAACGCTGGTCTTGGTCGTCTGCACCGGGTCGAACTGGTAGTGGATCGGCGAGGCCGGACAGGCGAGATTGTAGATCTCGTCCACCTCAACGTAGAGCGGGAATGTTACGTCGTGGCGCAGCAGCTCGAAGTTCGGGTTCCCAAGTAGGCCGGCGATATTGTTGCGGGTGCCGGTGAAGAAGTTGTCGACGCAGAGCACCTGGTGTCCCTGCTCGAGCAGCCGCGCACTCAAGTGCGAACCGATAAACCCCGCGCCCCCGGTGACGAGGACTCGCTTCTGCGTGGAATAGCGGTTGAGGCGTTCACGGTTCATTGGTCCAGGGGCTCCAACTGCTCGATATAGGCGCCGATCCGTGCGGCCGCTTCGGTCGCAGGCGGATCGAACAGGAATTCAATGGCATCGGCAAGACGATCTGCATCACCAAGCCACGCGCGTTCATCAGAGGCCGCGGACATCCGCCTCCATCGGGCCTCGTCCGAAGCGAGCAGGCGCATAGCCTCGGCCAGGCTCTCTGCAGACTGCGGTTCGATCACGAACCCGTTGACAAGATTGCGCACCAGCACGTCGCGGGCGCCGACTGCCGTCGAGGCGATGACCGGCAGGCCCAGAGACAGCGCTTCGTTGATCACGAGCCCCCATTGCTCTTCGGAACTCACCAGCACCAGCGCCAGCGCATCAGCGAGGAGGCGCGACACCGCGGCTGCGGGCAGGAAGCCCGTGAACCGAACCTTGCCTGCAACGCCGAGCGCGCCCGCGTGTTCCCGCAGGGCTTTCTCGAGCGGGCCAGAGCCGGCCAAGACGAGGTCGCGTGGGTCACTCGCCTCGTGCAGATATGCAGCATAGCCGTCGAGTAGGGTGAACAGGTTCTTCTTGTCTACGAACCGGCCCACGAAGACGTAGGGGCGTTCCTCCCAGGCGGGCGACTCCCGGTTCGCGGCTAAGCCCTCCCTGCGAATGCGCTCTACGCCCACCCCGTCGTAGCCGACCAGTACCGGCCGGTTGCGGAAGCCAAGGAAGCGAAAATAGGCCCGGTGGCGCCCGGCGCCAACTATCGCAGCCGAATAGCCGCCAAGGACGAGGGACTTGGCCGCTTCGAACCAGACGTTGCGCGGTTTGTCGTCGAACTTCGATTCGCTCAGCGCGATTACGCGCACGCCGCTCAGCCGCAGGGCCCAGGAAAGCAGGATCGCATCGGCACTGCCATAGCCGATGCCGAGGCAGACCATGCGGCAACCGCGCACCACGCGGAACATGGCACGAAATCGCTGCCATGCCGGCACGGCATCATAGGACTTACCGGGAAACAACGTGATCTTGCGCGCGGCGGCGATCGCGCCGGAAGGTTCCCACGCGTAGGTATCCGAAGTCGTGGCGACTTCGACGCCCAGAACTTCAGCCCGGGAGCCGAGCCGGCGACCCACGGCTTCGCATCGGTCGACATGATAGGCGGCAAATTGTGCCCAAATCAGGGCGATTGCCGGTTGTCCCGCAGTTACCACCCAACCTCCCTGCGCCCCCTGCGCAGTATTATGGGTCCATGCCATAGCGGGCCGGGTGTCAACTACAAGTAGAGAAGCCGGATATGTGCGTATTCACAATCACCGGTTGTCGGGAAGCGGGAGCGCGATACGGTGGGGGCCGATCCGCTCCCGCTGCCAGCCTGCCTAGCGCCTGGCGACAATCACGGAGAGCGTGGTCGAGGCAAGGTTCACCGCCACGCCGCTAAGATTGGCCAGGACAACCGTCACCGCATTTGCGGCCGAGACGTAGCCGGTCAGCACCAGGCCCGCCGCGTCAATGCCCAGGCTGATCGCCTCGACCTTGTCACCCAGCGCGGCTCCGGTCACCGTCACGGTTGTCGTCGTCTGCGCGCCGCTGGCGACGTTGGGCGCATCGTAGGTGGCCGACCCGGTGAACACCAGCTGTTGCCGGGTGACGTAGGCCGCCTCCTTCCACACCGCTGCATCCTCGTCCCACTCAAGATCGACATAGTCGCCCGCCATGTAGAGCACGCGGTTGGCCTGCAGCGCATAGCCGGCGCCGCTGGCCGCCATGCTGATCTGCCGGCTTGTCCCACTGCCGGTGCCAGTGGAATTCAGCACCCGCATCCGCTGGCCATGCGCGAAAGCATAGTTGCTCGCGTTTGTCAGGGTCATGGCAAACGTGCCATTAGCCTGCGGGTTTATGCCGAGATAGCAGATGCCGGTCGCCACGGAAAAGTTCGTCGTGGGGAAGGCCACGTCGAACCCGCGGGCATTGTCGGCTTCCCACAACACCAGCGGGAACTGCGAACCGGCAGGGGGAGAGCCGAACAGTTCGGCGGGAACCCCACTGGCGCGGGTCAGCTCGCCGCGCACCTTGAAGGTGCAGCTGTCGCGATCGATCAGGTTGCCGTTGAGCGCAACCCCGCGCGCCCATTTGCGCCCGGCGGCGATCGCCGCATTCGTGCGCTTGGCGTTGATCTCCACCGCGATGTTGCGCGGCGTCTCGTAAAAGGTCCCCACCGGGCAGGAAGGCACCTGGGTCGTGGTCGTGGCGATGCCGTTGAAGGTCACGATCGAGCCGTTGTTGGACGTGTCGCACCAGGCCTCGACGACCAGGTTGATATCGGTCAGCTTGCCATAGTTGGTCAGGGTGATCCCGCTATCGACCATCACCATCCGCCCCGCCGTGCGCGAAGACAGGTAAACCTGCGAATGGCCCTCGAAGCGGGTGCCCTCGAAGCGGGTCCACTTCGGATAGGGCTCCGTCAAGTTCGGGTAGCTGTAGGCGTAGTTGACGACGAAGCTCTCGGTCGTGATGAACGAACTGGTGAAGCCGTTGTAGAACCGCCCGCCGACATAGGCATGGCCCTTGCCCGATATCGTCTCGGCAGGCTGGTAGCTGTCTCCGGCCTCGAGGTTGATCGCGAAGACGCTGGCAAGCGTGCCGGGGTTCCATGCCGCCTGCGGGGAATGGTGCAGCTTGAGGTTTTCGACAAAGACGGTGGTAGAGGCATAGGTCCCGCCCATGTAGAAAATCTCGCCCGCGAAATAGGATAGTTCGCAGTTGCGGATCTCCACCCGGGCCAGGTTGGCGGCATAGGCATCGTTGATGAGGATGCCCTTGTCGTAAACGTTGGCTTCCGTGTTCACGAGCACATTGGTGAAGGTGCAGGCGCCGTTCACCGTGATGTCGCGCAGAACCGCCTTCGTGACGCCGGCACCATTGTAGCACAGCCACCCGGAATACCACGCGGCGGTCCCGTCGGTCTTGGTCCGGGTCGCGCCGCCCTGCCCCTTCAGCGTGATCGTGGTGCCGCCTGCGGCGCCGACCAGGGCCACGTCGCCGGTGATGACGACATGATGCCCCAGCAGCGCGTTCGGGCTTCCGCCAGGGAACGTCGGTTGCCAGCTCTCGTGAAGCCTGAGCAGGCGCACCTCGGGAATGCCCACGACCGCAGCATAGGCAACTGCTGCCTGGATGGCGGGCTGGTCGTTGCCGCTGCCTGTGGCCCCGCCCTGAGCGACTTGGACATAGTCGCCCGCCAGGCGGAAATAGCGGCCGTTGGCACTGACCTTACAGAAACGGGGATGGGCCGCGGCGAGGGCGGCGGTAGCGAGGGCATCGGCAATATAGGTCGCGCCGCCCAGTCCGGCCTGGGCATAGCCGCCTGTCGTCACGGCAGCGACGGCTGCGTCGACTTGCTGCACCGCCAAGTTGGTGAAAAGATCGATCGCCGCTGCCTTCGCTAGGGCGCGAGCGGCATCGCTGCGGGCCCCGGCCGCGAGGGCCCGGCCAATTACGTCCACGCCCATGATTACTGCCCCATGCGATAGGTGAGGTTGCCACTGGTCAGGGTGACGCCAAGATACAGCGTCGCCGCCGCCTCAGCTTCCTCCCACACCGGTTCGCACACGTTTTGTGTGTAAGTACCGTAGGCAAGGCCGCCGGCTGTCACTGGCAGCTTGGTCACGCCCCCGTCGA
>DASTGC010000002.1:0-2096 GCA_035719485.1 Novosphingobium sp. | reverse complement strand
GATGAAGGCCGGTCCCTTGTGGCGCAGGGCTCCCTTGATCAGGGGCACGAGCTGGTCCTTGTCGCCAGAGAAGCTGCGGCCCACGTAAGTCGCGCCCAGCTGCAGCGCCAAGGCGACGAGGTCGATGGGGTTGTCCGGGTTGAGCACGCCCTTCTTGCTCTTGGAGCCCTTGTCGGCCGTGGCGGAGAACTGGCCCTTCGTGAGGCCGTAGACACCGTTGTTCTCGACAATGTAGGCCAGGTTCACCCCGCGCCGCATGGCGTGGGCGAACTGGCCGATGCCGATCGACGCGCTGTCGCCGTCGCCCGAGACGCCAAGGTAGGTCAGCTCGCGGTTGGCCAGGTTCGCACCGGTCGCGACCGACGGCATCCGCCCGTGGACCGAGTTGAACCCGTGGCTCGCGCCGAGAAAATAGTCCGGCGTCTTCGATGAGCAGCCGATTCCCGAAAGTTTGGCCAGCCGGTGCGGCTCGATATCCAGCTCCCACGCCGCCTGCACGATGGCGGCACTGATCGAATCGTGCCCGCAGCCGGCGCACAGGGTGGAGACGCGGCCTTCATAGTCGCGCCGGGTGAAGCCGATGGCGTTGCGCGGCTGGACGTCGGCAAGCAGGCGGGGCTTAGCGATATAGGTCATGGGATCAGGCCTTCGTGGGGGCGAGCGGGCGCAGGCGCGGGGTGTTCATCGCCTCGGCGATGGCCCCGGCAATGAACCGCGCGGTGATCGGCGATCCGTCATAGTGAAGGACCTTGACCAGCTTTTTCGGATCGAACTCGCACTCGTTGACCAACATGGTTCGCAACTGGGCGCTTTCGTTCTGCTCGACCACGAAGACAAAGTCGTGGGCGTCGACGAAGGCCTCGACCTCGGCATTGAACGGGAACGCCCGCACCCGCAGCGCGTCGAGGTGCAAGCCCTCGGCGGTAAGCAGGTCGAGCGCCTCGCGCATGGCCGGGCTGGTCGAGCCATAGTAGATCACGCCAAGGCGCGTCGGCTCACTCGCCGGGATGACTTGCGGCGGCGGGACCAGGCCCTTGGCCGTCTCGAACTTCTGGCGCAGGCGCTCCATGTTGTAGACATAGTCGCGCCCGTCCTCCGAATAGGTGGCCTTGGCGTTGCGGCTGGTGCCCCGGGTGAAGAAAGCGCCCTTGGACGGGTGCCCGCCCGGCAGCGTGCGCCAGGGAATGCCGTCACCGTCGACGTCCTCGTAGCGGCCGAACAGCTTGCCCGCGTCGAGATCGGCGGCGGTCAGCACCTTGCCCCGATCGTAGCTGCGCGCATCGTCCCAGACAAAGGGCGAGGCGAGCCGCTCGTTCATGCCGATGTCGAGGTCGGTCATCAGGAAGACCGGGGTCTGCAGCCGCTCGGCCAGGTCAAACGACTGAGCAGTCATGGTGAAGCATTCGTGCGGATCTTCGGGGAACAGCAGCACGTGGCGCGTATCGCCGTGGCTGGCATAGGCGCAGAGCAGCAGGTCCGACTGCTGGGTCTTGGTCGGCATGCCGGTCGACGGGCCGCCGCGTTGCACGTCGATGACCACCGAGGGGATCTCGGCGAAATAGGACAGGCCGAGGAACTCCTGCATGAGCGAGATTCCGGGACCCGAAGTGGCGGTAAACGCGCGGCAGCCGTTCCAGCCCGCGCCGATGACCATACCGATCGAAGCCAGTTCGTCTTCGGCCTGGACGATCGCATAGGTCGCCGCACCGCTTTCCGGATCGGTGCGGTACTTGCGGCAATAGGCCGTGAAGCCCTCGACCACTGAGGTGGAGGGAGTGATCGGATACCACGCGCAGACCGTCGCCCCACCATAGACAGCGCCGAGACCCGCCGCACTGTTGCCGTCGATGAACACGCGCTCTCCCACCGCGTCGGCCCGTTTCACGCGGATCGGCAGCGGACAGGCAAAGTGCTCGCGCGCATAGGCGTGGCCGATGCGCGCGGCCTCCTTGTTTCCGTCGATCAGCTTGTCCTTGCCGCGATACTGCTTGGCGATCAGAGCCTCGATCACCTCCAGTTCGATGTCGAGCAGGGCCGCCAGCGCGCCGACGTAGAGAATGTTCTTGAACAGTTTGCGCTGGTTCGGATCCGCGAAT
>DASTGC010000001.1:0-4509 GCA_035719485.1 Novosphingobium sp. | reverse complement strand
GACGGTGGCAGACATGCGCAGGTCGCCGGTCTTGTAGCGTAGGCTGAAGGGCACGATCAGGATCTCGGTATCCTGGCCGGTGCCGTAGTCGCCTTTCGACCAGTCGATCCCGGTCGTCGCGGTGAGGCCGTCTTCGGCCAGGGCAGGCGTCGCGGCGAGGAGCGCGGTGCCGAGGGCAGCCGCGGTAATCAGCTTCTTCATTGGTATGTCCCCCATGGAGAAGCAGGCCCCGCGTCATGCGCGAGGCCTGCCAGGTTAGAGTAGGTGAATCCGATCAGTGGCCCGGGCGGGCCGCCTGGACGGTGTCCTTGATCGACTGGGCCGCATCGCGCACGGCCGAGGCATCGGTCCGGGCGTCCTGCGCCGAAGCGCGGACGTCGGCCGCTGCGGCGCGGGCCGCCGAGGCGGTCACACGAGCATCGGCGCTGGCCTCCTTGGCGTCGGTTGCGGCAGAGCGGGCGGCGCGCAGGTCGGCGACCGCACCGGCGCCGTCCTTGATCGCCGAGTTGTCGCCCCGCGCGCCGGCCACGGCCCGCGCATCAAGTGCCGCCGAAACGCCGGCGGCATGGGTACGGCCGTCTACCGCCACGTCGGTTGAGGTCGAGCCGGCCGTGGTGGCCGAAGCGGTGGTCGGCTTGGTTGTCGTCGAATCAGTGTCGGTGTCGGTATCGGTGCCGTCATGGGCATGGGTGCGCGCTGCGGCGCGGGCGGCATTGCGCTCGTGCGCCATGGCCGAAACCTGCTTGCCAATGCCCTTGTGGCCGGTGCCCGTGCGCTGGGCCTTAGCCAGCGCACTCACATCGGTGCCGAGGCCAGCCTGGGTGCTGGTCGACGGCGTGCTGGTTGACGGCGTGGTTGTCGTCGTGGAGCCGCTGGTGTTACTGGCCGTGCCGGTGGTGGTACCGGTGGTCGGACTTGTCGTGCCCGTGGTGGTGCCTGTCGTGGCACTACCGGTCGTGGTCGTACCGGTGGTCGTCTGAGCCAGGGCCGGCCCGGCGGCCGCGATGGCCAGGGCCGAAACAATCGGCAGGATCTTCATCGGCATCGTATTCTCCTTGTGCGCCCCCGATGGTCCGGGCTCCCACCCGAACCTGTCGGAAGAAATGCCGCAAACCTGCCGCATTTCCTGGCACAGGGGCTGCCATCGGTTATCTGAACCACTGATTTACAAGGAAAATTACTTCGATTTAACCATTTTTAGGGAGATGAGATGAGCGCTCGTGGCGATAAACTGTGTGACCGGTCTACAAGTGCGGCTTCACTTCTTCCATGACCCACTGGGCATGATCGAGATAGGCCTCGACACTATTCACCGGCGGAACCGGCACGGCGCTCATCGTGACGCCCTGGTCGCGAAACCGGCCAAGCGCATCGATCAACTGCTGGGCGCTGGTCGGATCGGGCCAGGCATTGCCCGAAGGACCATGGCCTTCCTTCATCCGCAGGTTGACCAGCCCGTAAGCGACTTCGAGCGGCCGGTCGGTCCACGCCGGATCAGACTTGATCGCATCGATCTTCGCGGCAACCTCGTCGAGGCCGGTGCGGAAGGTAATGATCCAGCCGGAGCCGAAGCGCGCGACCCGGCGCAGGGCCGCCTTGCTGTCGCCCCCGATCCAGATCGGCAGGTGAGGTCGCTGCACCGGCTTGGGCAGGAAACCGACGTCGCGGAACTGCACGTAGCGCCCCTCGAAGCTCGGGCGATCCTGCGTCCACAGGGCCACGATCGCTTCGAGGTACTCGTCGGCAATTGCGCCGCGTTCGTGGAAAGGCACGCCGAAGTAGGAGAACTCGCGCTCGATCGAGCCGAGCCCGAAGGTCACCGCCATGCGCCCGCCGCTTAGCCAGTCCGCCGTGGCCAGGGCCTTGGCGTGGATAATCGGGTGATTGAACGGCAGGATCGTGATCGTCGAATTCAGCATGATCCGGCTGGTCGCCCCGGCCAGCGCGGCCTGGGCCGTTGTCGAATGGAGCCAGAAGTGCCCGGTATGCTGGTCTTCCGGAGGAATCGCGAAATGCTCGGGAATCGCAATCATGTCATAGCCGAGCTCTTCGCCCCGGCGGGCGATCCGCAGCTGGTCCGGCCCGGTGACCGACAGCTCCCACGGCTGGACGACCGCCGGGATTTCGAGCACGTGCGGGAGGGGGAACATCAGTTTCATGAGCCAGGCCGCCTCCCGTATGTAACATCCTCTTTGCGGGAATTTGTGAAGGGCTTGCGCCCCGTGTGCAAGCCCCTTGGACTGCTGCCCCTTTCCACCGCCCCCTCGCTTGCCTAAGCGGGTAAGCCATGACCCTGCCGCCCGATCGCCTCGACCGCTTCGCCCGTCATATTGTCCTGCCTGAGATCGGCGGGGCGGGGCAGGTGGCGCTGGCGGGGGCGCACGCGGTGCTGATCGGCTGCGGCGGGATCGGTTCGCCCGCCCTGCAGTATCTCGCGGCGGCTGGCGTGGGGCGCTTGACCCTGATCGACGACGACGTGGTGGAGGCGTCCAATCTCCAGCGCCAGACGATCTTCAACGGCGGCGACCTCGGACGGGGCAAGGCCGATGCCGCGGCCGAATGGGCGCGGCATTTCGACCTCGCGCTGGAAGTGCATGCGCGGCAGGTGCGGATCGATGCCGCGAATGCCGCCGGGCTGATCGCCGGAGCAAACGTTGTGCTGGACGGGTGCGACAACTTCGCAACGCGCCTGGCAGTATCCGACGCCTGCGTCCGCGCCGGAATCCCGCTGACGAGCGCCGCACTGGGGCGCTTCCAAGGGCAGGTCGGCAATTTCGCTGGGCACCTGCCGGGCGAGCCCTGCTACCGCTGCTGGGTGGGCGATGCCTTCGATGCGGACGACTGCGATACCTGCGCGTCCGATGGCGTACTTGGTGCCATGGCCGGAATGATCGGCTGCTCCGGCGCGATGCTGGCGATCCGCGTCATCCTCGAAGGCAAGGCCACCCTCGGGGATCCACAATGGGGCAGGCTCCAGTTGCTCGACGGGCTGGCCCCCTCGCTGCGCACGATCAGGGTGCCGAAGGACCCTGACTGCAAGGGCTGTTCAGGCCGCTGAGCCGAGCACTTCCCCCACCCACTCCGGCACCAGCTGCGTCGCCGGACCAAGCCTTGTCTCGGCAAACCAGCCCGACCCCCCGCTGCGTTCGAGGTTGAGCTCCAGCGTGTCGGCGCCGAGTTCGCGTGCCGTGCGGACGAACCCGGCCGCGGGATAGACCGCGCCCGAAGTGCCGATCGAGACGAACAGGTCAGCCTCGCGCAGCGCCTCGTGAATCTCGTCCATCCGGTAGGGCATCTCGCCGAACCAGACCACGTCGGGGCGTAGGCTGCGCGCGCCGCAGGCGGGGCAGGCCGGGCGATCGATCAGCGGACCGGTCCAGCGGACGCGCGAATCGCAGGCGGTGCACCAGGCGTTGAGGTGCTCTCCGTGCATGTGCAGCACACGCCGGGCGCCGCCGCGTTCGTGGAGATCGTCGACGTTCTGGGTGACGATCAGCAGGTTGCCCTTCCAGCCGGCGTCGAGGCGGGCGAGGGCCAAGTGCGCTTCGTTGGGCACCTTGGTCTGCACCGCCGCGCGGCGCATGTCGTAGAATCGCAGGACGAGGTTGGGATCGCGCGCGAAAGCTTGCGGAGTGGCAACGTCTTCGACCCGGTGCTGCTCCCACAGTCCACCGGCATCACGGAAGGTGTCGATCCCGCTCTCGGCGGAAATGCCCGCGCCGGTGAGGATCACGATGTTGCGGTATCGGCTCATCGCCGCCATGAAGCACGCGAGTGACGAGGTGAGCAAGATGGCTATTGGCGCAAGAATCGGGATCATCGGCAGCGAGGGGCGCATGGGCAAAGCCCTGGCCGAGGCGATCGTCGCCGCGGGCGAGGTGCTGACAGGCGGGATCGACCAGGGCGGCGATCCGGTGGCTCTCGCGGCAACCTGCGACGTGCTGATCGATTTCTCCAGCCCGCATGCGCTCGAGGCAAACCTCGATGCGGCCTCAGGCGCGGGCGTCCCCCTGCTGGTCGGCACCACGGGCCTTGAGGAACGACACCACTGGCTGATCGACACGGCGGCAGACAAGGTCGCCGTGCTGCAGACCGGCAACACCTCGCTCGGCGTGAACATGCTGGCCCACCTCGTGCGCGAGGCCGCGGCACGGCTTGGCGAGGACTGGGACATCGAGATTGTCGAGACCCATCACCGCATGAAGGTGGATGCCCCCTCGGGCACGGCGTTGCTGCTCGGCGAGGCCGCAGCCGAAGGGCGGCAGATCCGGCTGGGCGACAATTCCGTGCGCGGCCGCGACGGGATCACCGGCGCGCGCGAGGCCGGGACGATTGGGTTTGCATCGCTCCGCGGCGGCAGCGTGGCGGGCGACCATACCGTCCATTTCCTTGCAGACAATGAGCGGATCGCCCTCTCCCACTTGGCCGAGAACCGGCTGATCTTCGCCCGCGGCGCGGTCCGCGCGGCGCAATGGTTGGTCGGCAAGGGCCCGGGCCGCTACCGGATGT